>NZ_JACJOD010000006.1:600000-821254 GCF_014695385.1 Trichocoleus sp. FACHB-46
AAATTTTGCCTTGAGTCAGCTTGACAGTAGCGTTCTGCCAACGCCTCGATCGCTTGCAGCAATTGCGCTTGACTCCAGTTTTGATAAAGAGAAGCTGCGATCGCACAACCGCCAGCCCCTACGCCTTCTTTCACATATCCTTGCTCATAAGCTTGGAGCTGTGAGTAGCGAGCTGCTGTAAATTGCAGCTGGGTAGCCAAAAGCGGGACCGTGCCAATCAGATTGGCTAAGCCTACTGTGTCTCCTGTCGCATCTTCAGCAACCCAGCGAGTTGTGCCTACGACAATCTGCTCTGGTTGCCATGACAAAGTGTAAGTAGTCGCGATCGCTCGTAACAAAGCATAAACCGCCAACATCTGGGTGCCTCCGGCTAGCATAACGCCACAACTTCGACTAGCCGCGATCGCCATGCCCGCAACCACAATTTGCATCGGATCGCCTACTGCGGCTACCAACTGAAGCGGGTCAACCTCGGAGTTAACCAAACCCGCTTGCCGTAAACCTGCCTGGACAACTTCCCACTTTTGGCTATGGTTGCAGGTAGGATGACTGCTGTTGACTTTGCCAACCGCTGCAAGGCCGAGACCTGTCAAAATGGCTAAAGCTGTGGTTGTGCCACCCACAACGCATTCTCCCAAAATTAAGTAGCCTTGGGGAACTTGAGCCGCGAGCTGCTGGCCCCAAGCTAATCCTTGCTCCAGCAGATGTTGAACGACTGGTCGGCTTAAGGCTTGGCCTTGGCTTAAGCATGCCGCAGCAGTCCCCCCCAAATCAACGCAAGGAACTGGGGGGGGGACGGGTAAACCAGCATTAAATAAGTAAAGTGGAATTGCTTGGGCCTCCACGACAGCCCGTGAAATTAAAACCGGGGATGCACCAGCCTGGAGGGGCGGCAAAGCATATTGAGAAGCAGCTTGAGGTCCCTGGTAGAGGAATTCGGCATCAGCGATCGCGGTATAGCGCCGATCTTGTGGGGTAGCACCCGCTGCAGAAATGCCTGGAATTAGACCCGTGGCTGTAAACCCAAGTACACAGGCGAATAAAGGGCGATGCCGTTGGTAGCGCTGGACCCATTGCTGTCCCAACTGCGCTTGCGTATAAACCCGAATCATCTCGGCTAGAGACATTAATCAGCCTCGTAATCCAGAATCACCTGTACCCACTTAGGAGGCGCTGGGATCGGGTTGCCTAAACGCTCTAAAAGCAACCAAGCCGCTAGATGGACAACAAAAAGATAAACAATATTGTTGATCACAATCATGATCGCCGCGATCGCTTGAACCAACGCTAGTTCAGGCTGGATCAACAGCCCTAGCTTCACAAAACCCCATTCCACCAATTCTGTAATTTGAGTGGTGATATAAGCCCACAGATCGTCACCCAGCAAAATCGAAACTAGCCAAATCCGGAAAAAGAAGCCAAAAGTGCCAATAATTGTGCCGATACTGATGGAAACAAACCAGTTTGCTCGCCGCCGCCAAAGCGCTCCTAATTGAACTCCCAACAGCCCAAAAGGCATTAAAAACAGAATGCTGCGGGTTGGCCCCATGAGGACTGATAGCAGCAACCCAGACACTAGGGCTGACATCCAAGCAGCGCGGTGTCCCCAGCGCAAGTAGGTCAGGGCAATGGGGACCGGGAAAAAAATCCGTAACAAAGGCCCCATCGGGAAGTAATAGTTGACCAGCCAAATCAGGCTCGCTGTACTGGCTAAGAAAGCAGTCTCCACCATAGCTAGAGGAGCTGCACTCGTGACTTGCGGTTCAGCTAGAGCCGTTGAAGTATGGAGGTCAGTGGGCCTAGTGGAGCTTGATTCAGGAGATGCAGATTGAGTAGGACCCGGCTGAGAATCAGGCGGTCTTTCTGAGTGGCGGTCTTCGGAAGAATCACTCATGCACAATTAGGTAAGCTAGCAGATCTACTCTATACCTAAACTCTAGACCCCATCCGCTAGTTCGGGTCAGTCTCGGCAGGAGCTAAATTTCCGCGATCGCCCCTGCCTCACTTAAACCAACAGGCGCTCCAGAGCGTGCATGTCCGGAATGCAGAGAATGTCGCGATCGCGAACAATCAGTTCCTTTTTTTCCAGCTTATTCAAGACCCGCGTCACAGTTTCACGCGCTAAACCACTCAAGCTGCTCAGTTCCCGGTGCGGCAAGTTAGGAATCTCAACTCCCTTTTGGCTCCGTTTTCCCTGCCCCTCAGCTAGAAACAACAAAATATCCGCCACGCGAGAGGTACTGTCAGACTCTCGCAACCGCAACCGTCGATTCACTTGGCGTAGCCGTCGTGCCATCAGCTGAGCTAGACGAATTCCTGCCGTTGGCTCTGTATGAATTAACTGGACAAAATCTTGGGCTGGCATATTGCCAATCACAGTAGGAGCCAAGGTAATGACATCTGTAGATCTAGGTACTTCATCTAGCGGAGCCATTTCTCCAAATAATTCACCCTTACCAAGAATGTTGAGGGTGACCTCTTTGCCATCTAAGTTATAAGTCCGAATCTTGACCCAACCGTCCAAAATAAAGTAGACAGAACTACCCCAGTCATTTTCTAATAAAATTACTTGGCCAGAAGGATGGCTACGCATGACAACATGGGCCGTAGCCTTTTCGACCGTAGCCTCTGGTAAGCCTTCAAAGAAAGGAGCAGAGCGAATTAGTGCAGGGCTAGACTGAGGTTCACGAGGGCTATACCGATCTTCCATGGGGCCATTGCATTGTAATTTCTATAAAGTCAGTCAGACTAAGTGGCCTAGCAATCTAGAACCTATTAATGTCGATAATGCTTACCCTAAGGGTAGTCAGCCAGGCAAAGTGGCATTACTCCTATGGCTGAAGTTGACTCTCAATCTTGAAGCTAGCCCCGCAACTCCCTAGCCCACCAACTTGACCCATCTGACTCAACTCAGATGAAGCATCTAAAAATAGGACACATTTGAAAGTCTAAGATACTTAAGCTGATATGAGAAATATCATTGCCACCAATCCGCCCTAGTAGCAAGGAAATCCACAGCAATAATAGCTTAAAGTTTTCCCACTTTTAGACAGAAGTGTTCGCCGAGCTACCAGATTAGTTAGACTGGCCTGATCTACCGCTTGGATTCAGGGACGAGAGGAGAACAATCTTTCATTGACACTAAGTGTGACTCCCAATGGTGAGATATAACCCAATTTGACTGGTGGGCAGCTCAGCAGGTCCTTTAAAGCGAGATAAATTTCGCCAAGTCGTAGAACTTTTAGCCTGTTCTGGCGTAAACTTTGTCCAACTGTTGGCCTGCTGGTCATCTGAAATCTTCAAAATTATTTCAGTTGGCAAAAATCTAGCAGTGCTTGATAGTGCTTGAAGTTAAATTAATTCTGGCGATCGCAAAACGACGACTAATATGAAGATTAATAACCAGAGCTTCGTTGATTTTTGATTAGCTTCAAACTAGCTTCTACACTGTAGCCTTAACCCACCTCTGGAAATTGCTTAACCCTCACTTTTAGACCAAGTTCTAGATGAAGGGGGCAAATGATCGAAAAGCTCACTTTAGACTGGAGGAAAATTAGCTCCTCTGGCTGGGCAAACTAATCTTTGAAGCATCCAGAGCCGTGATCGCTTTATACCTGTCACCTGTCAAGTTCTAGTCAGGGGTTCCATCGTGACTTCTCAGAAGGACCAAGTCCAAACACTAATTGCTGAAATCGATAAAGTTCTCCAGAAACCTAGTACCCGCTTACCTTGGGTCATGTCTGGAGAGACGACTCAGCAGCGCCGAGTGTTAGAGCGAGTTCGCAGCTATCTAGTCTCTGTACAACAGCGGATGGTTGCCGATGAACTCTCTCAGACTAGAACCAAATCTAATTTATCGACCTACGATATCCAGTATCAACCCACTCAGGATCCTGAGTACGTTAGAGCCCCGATCGCGCCAGTTGGCAATAGCCAAGACGAAGCAGCACGGCAGATTCTCCAGGTTGTAGCTCAAGAAATGGATCATCTGCGCTCCAGCCTAACGCAGCCCCTACAGGCAGATTTGGAGGCATTACGGCAACAGCGCGAGGCTTTAGTTCAGGAAATTAGACAGTTAGAGTCGCAACGGCATCACTACTCTCTAGCGCAGCAGCAAGCAAATCAGCAGAAAATCATCGGCGAGTTTCTACAAGTGCTGATGGGGCGTCTGCAAGATAGCTTGACTCAGCAGGTTGCCCAAACTTTATCGAGTCTACAGTCTCAATCAGTTTATGAAAGTCAGTCTACTGAGGCGATCGCTTTAGGTGGCCGCACGGCTGCTAATCAAC
The DNA here is from genome assembly GCF_014695385.1 of Trichocoleus sp. FACHB-46. Classification (NCBI taxonomy): domain Bacteria; kingdom Bacillati; phylum Cyanobacteriota; class Cyanophyceae; order Leptolyngbyales; family Trichocoleusaceae; genus Trichocoleus; species Trichocoleus sp. FACHB-46. The sequence goes on from NZ_JACJOD010000006.1 coordinate 604,290, forward strand.
CTCTGCTAAACCCAGGCCAACGAGTAGAACAACTGCAAGTGTTGCAAGCCCGCTCCGATCAGTTGTTGATGAACCTGGATTCAACTCTGAGCGTGGTGTTTGAAGCCTTACAAAGGAATGTCCAAAGCTATGAGGAGTCGCTTTCCACGGGGTTAGAGCGCATGCATGACCTAGGCCAACAAGGGGAAGTCATGTTCACCGCTTTGGTCAGTCACTTAGCTCAACAATTAGGTCGAGAAGCATCTTCGTTCCTGTACACTATGCCAACCCCAGAGTTGGAGTCGGGTGATGTCACTAGTCCTGAAACTGCGACGGCTCCATTAACCTCGATTTCCCCGGCTGCTGAGTCTAGCGCTACACCCACTGCTGTATCCCCTAATGAGTCACGCACTCAAGTTCCGCAGGGAATTAAACTTGATCCAACCGCTTTAGAGCTACCTTATGCCGGCGCTGAGCTACGACGCGAAAGCCAGCAGCCGTTAGAGCTACCATTGCTGCCAGAGCTGGAGGATGACGATTCTCTGAAAGACTTAAACCTAGAGGGCCTTAATCTAGCGGATATTGAGTTGGAGGACGATCTAGACAAGCTGCTGGATGTAAACCTCGATAGCATAGGACTGAATCAAGCTGCTACTCCAACCAATGATTTGCCTGATAACTTAACGCCATCAACTCCTCAGCCTACTCTCCAAAGTTCTGCGGCTCCTTCAGCGAGTCCTGCAAACGTGGTCCCTACCGCTTCGGAGCTAGAGTTTTTGGCACAGCTTGATATTGCTTTGCACGACCAAGATGCTGAAGCGGATGTAGCGGATGCCTTGGAGCCAACCACAGGGTTAGAAGATTTAGTTGGAGCAACTTCTAACGCAGAAGCTTTGAGCGCTGAAACTGCGGAGTCCAGCCTGGCAGATGATGACCTTTATGACAGTTTGTTTGGTTCTGATGATTTAGTTTCTGGCTTGGAACCACAGGCGGAAATACCAGGCTTGACTTCTGCTGCATCAACACCTGCGGCGGCTCTGTCAGATACTCCTGAGACCGCTGATCCAAACGTTGCCTTAGCTGAATCTACGGCAGAATTGCAAGCGCGAACGTCACCAGACAGCTCTCTGTCCTCCCCGGCAACTAGTGATTTGTTCGACGGGCTTGAAGAGGTGGCATCAGAGCCAAGTCCAACTCCTCAGTCTGCGATCGCAGAGGATCTCCCAGCAGACTTATTTTCTGCTGCCCCTGAGCCTGATGAAACAGTGACCACCCTAGAAGATTTCTTGTTTGCAGATGCAGTTGAACCAGTCCCTAGTGACGAGAATCCTGATCTGCTCAGCTTTGATCTGCCGCCCACGCAGGCGATCGCTCCCAGTGCAGTAGCAAGCTCAGTGACAAGTTCAGCAGCTACAAGTCCAGCGGCTATAGACTCTGGAGCACTCGATTCGGAAGCACTAAATTTAGAGGAATTTGGCTCCAGCTTTGCAGATGAGTTGGATGACGCTGATCCGTTAGCTGAATTGGCAGAGTTGCTGGGTGGGGCTGAGGTCGTGGACGAGCAACCGACTTCTACTCCTCCTATGGGTTCTACTCCGCCTACGGCTCCACCTAGCTCAGTAACATTTGAGGCTGAAGATGAGCTACTGCTGTCAGAGCGATCGCTACAGGATATCCCATCGCTGAGTGGACCTGATGCTCATGCTCTGGATGATACCTACATACCAGCAGCGCCGGAAGAATCGCTCATCGCAATTGACGATGACTTAGGCGATGAAACAGCTGATGGCTTGTGGCTGGATGAGAATGTGGTTCAGCAGTTGAATGAAGACTTGTTTAGCTTAGAGGATTCCAACCTTTTTCCTGACTATTCAGGGACGGAGGCTATGGAGATAGAGACTAGCAACGTGGGTGATCAACCCCTGCCATCCAGCGACTCATTGACAGCAAAGAACCCAAACCAGTCGCCTGCGTGGGATACTGCTCAGTTTCCTGAGCCTCAGGACTGGGATCGTCTCACCTTAGAAGACTTTGCAGAAACCCTACCGGAAACATTGCCTCCCGTGGAGCCTGAAGCGTCTGTGGAGACGGAAGAGACGGAAGAGGTAGAAGCTCTGTCGAATGACCTCTTAGCTCTTTGGGAGGACGCAGATTTAGAACTACCTGCCGATCCAACGACTGATTTAACCTTGGATGGGTTTGATTTGTTAGCAGATTCCCCTGCGATCGCTCCTCCTACCTCGTCAGATGTTGCAGTTAAGCCGACGGCTTCTGTGCAGCCTATCGATCACCCACCTACAGAACTGGATACGCAGAACTTAACCATAGATGATGCGTTTATGGATTTTCTGGAAGCTGCGAATTCTCCCATGGCAGAAAGTAGCGATCGCACTCTAACGCCTCCTGAAACGTCGAATCTCCAGTCTGACGAAAAAAAAAAGATCCAGTAGAGACACCCACATCTGACGGGGTGCTAGAGGATCACAACCATTCAGATGAGCTGTTGAACCAAGTATCTCAACCTGCGGGTTTTAATACCGCAGCAGAAGCTTTCTCTGAAACCGTCCCATTTACTACGCCACCTGTCGTTGAGCCCACCGGATCTGACGATCAAACTTTGCCAGCCCAGCCTCCAGTCTCAGAAGCTGTAGGAGGGGTGAAGCGGAGTTGGTATTTGGGTATTGATTGCGGTACCACTGGTTTCTCGGCTGTCTTGCTCGATCGCGTTAGTCAAAAGCTGTATCCGATTTACTGGCGAGAGCGAGCAGGCCTTGAAGCCGAAACTAAATCCTATCGTTTGCCGACCGCCGTCTATTTGCCATCTCAGTCATTGACGTCTCATGGATTGTCGGAGACTAGGGTTGCGGTGGGTTCGCAAGCAATAGCGCTGGCTTTACGCGATCGCGACACCATAGCCGTTGATACCTTAGCCTTGCCAGGAGCAACTGAGCTCACACCAGAGTTATTCATCCAAAACATTAAACCGTATCTGAAAGTTGGCATTCCCCATTACGCTACAGCCACCGATAGTTGGGAACCTGTAATTCAATGGTCTGACTACCGCCAAATTCCTCTCAGTTGGTTACAGCAGGCCTTGCAATCATTGTTGCAAACCCTGAATCCAGTTACTAGCAACTCCGATGTCGTTTGTGGTGTCAATGGTCTAGATGCCCCCGCTCTCAAGTCCGCTTTGGCTCAGTTAGAAGGGGTAATTCTTGGCTACCCGGCTAATTGGCCAGATACCTATAACTTTAATTTGCGAGAAGCAGTCCTAGAAGCCAAATTAGTCTCTCGCCCAGAGCAAATTTTCTTTGTCGAAGATGCGATCGCTGCTGTCTTGTCGGAGCTGCGTAATCCTAACCGCTCCCAGTGGAAAGGTGGCACCCTGGTGATCAATGCAGGAGCAACCACCAGTGAAATGGTCCTAGTGAATCTACCCGACCATCTCCCTGACTTGACCTATAGTGACTTCAGTCTGCGTAGCCTACCCTATGCAGGCAATGTGATTGACCAAGATATTATTTGCCAACTACTGCATCCCCAGTGGTTTCGGCAATCTCGCACAGCCAACCGGAGCAATGTCGTAGAGACTCAATGGCACTGGCAGGCAGAAAACTCAGCGTTGGATGGTCTATCTTGGGATAGCTTAGGGTTAGATACTATACCACTGCCCATTCCCGGCGAACCCGACCTAGAAACTCGTCATCGCCTACAACAACGCTTAGAGAGCTCACCCTTAGGCCAAGGGTTGTTGGAAGCCGCTAGGCATCTGAAGCTGATCTTGCAACACGAAGAGCAATTCACGTTTGAGTTGGGTGATCAGCGTTGGATGATTATGCGACGGCAATTAGAAAGCCAAGTATTTCTCCCCTTTATCCAGCGTCTGAACCGAGAATTAAATGTTTTGCTAAGCCAGACAGGGCTGCCGATGCAAGCAATTAATCAGGCAATTTGTACTGGAGGCACTGCTTCTTTGCCTGCGATCGCGCGTTGGCTACGCCAGAAGTTGCCTAATGCCACGATTATTCAAGATACTTACCAAGGCGATCGCAGCTTGAATATAGGCGATAAAACTGCTCATTCAGAAGACATTGACGATGTCACAACTTCTAGAGCCGCCGAACCTAAAACCGCTATTCTGGGCGATCGCTTGGTTTCTTGTAGCCGTGTTGCTTACGGATTAGCAGCGCTGCCGTTGTATCCTCAAGTGCTAGACTTGCCTCGCCAGCAGTATGGCGATTATTTCTTGCTTTTAGAGTTATTGCGAGCTTTTCCCTCTCAGCCTGTTTCGATTGCTGGAATTATGCAGCTTTTGGAGCGCCGGGGCATTAACACTCATGCTTGTCAGTTACATATTCTGGCGCTGCTGGAGGGGCATTTACCACCAGGTCTAGTGCCCTTAGAGCAAGATAGAAATTGCCTCACAGAATCGTCGAAACAATATCTGGACGGACATGCTCTAACTGCCGCTCCCCTCTTTTTGAAGGAGGGTAATCAAGTCTATCGCCCGAATCTAGAGCAATGTCGGCGTTTACAAGAGTACCTGTCTCAAGTGATGGCCAATACCAAACAAACTTTGGAAGAGCCATTTGCAGTTAATTTGAGCTTGGCTGTTGAATAGGCGGGCGATCGCTTCTACAGGGTCTCTGCCTAAATGCTCTGCCTCTTTCCGGTTCCTTTAGGCTGCTACTGGCCTGTTCACTATCAGTGTTTGCTGTTATGTGCAGTTGAGCTTAACCGTTGATTTGCATAAGGGCCTTCAGTATTCCTATACAAGCTATGTTGTTTCAGGGCTTTTGCTGAAGCCGCTTACTCTGGAGCAGGGGCTTTCATACTCGTACACCGCATTACCACAGCGGTAGCACGAGGTAAAGTTCTTGGAACTCTTCAGAGTCGCACTTTAACTGAGTTTTTTACTGCAACAACCACATCGGAATTTTATATAACCAGTCATAAGTTCAAAGATTGGACGAACCTCCCTTGTTTTCCTTTCGGTTTGTAAAGGTGCCTTCGTATAGTTGCAAGTGAGGACCCTTAGAGCAACTCACCTATCAGCTGTGATTACAACTTCTGATTTCTCTTCTACTAACTTCACCACCAGTGGTTTCACCAAATTTGGTTGTGCTGCTGATGTACACCCATCAGTCAATCATAAAATCAAGCGCTTCCTAGATATTCTCGGTGCATTAGTAGGATTGGTCATGACTGCCGTGATCGCTATTCCAGTTGCGATCGCAATCCAGCTAGATAATCCAGGCCCTATTCTCTACAGCCAGATGCGCTGCGGCTGCCAAGGTCATCCCTTTCGCATTTGGAAGTTTCGTTCGATGGTGGCAAATGCGGAGCAACTGAAGCATTTGGTCACCAATGAAGCTAAAGGCCATATCTTCAAAAACCAAGCCGATCCTCGCGTGACTCGCGTGGGTCGCTTCCTGCGGCGAACCAGTTTAGATGAATTACCCCAGTTTTGGAATGTCTTAATGGGAGACATGAGCCTGGTTGGAACTCGTCCGCCTACCATAGACGAAGTCAAACGCTACAACAAGCGTCACTGGCAACGCCTCAATGTGAAGCCTGGTATGACGGGTGAGTGGCAAGTACATGGTCGGTCCACTGTAAAAGATTTTGAACAGATTATTAGCTTGGACCTCCGCTACCAACGCCGCTGGTCTATTGCTTACGACCTCTACCTGATCATTAAAACGATTGGAGTTGTTCTTAATAAGGACGGAGCTTGCTAGATTAATTCCTCAACATTTCTATAACCTAAGGTGAAGATCTGCTGTGCGGCGTCTTCACCTTAACCCTGTTTATTCATTCCAGCGAGGAACATCAGTCGGTACGATGGCAGATAGCTAGCTTGGCTCATATTACCGACTTTATCCTTTATGACTGTTCCTACCTGGATTACCCTATCTCGTTTACTAGGCGTGCCTTTGCTGCTTTACGGTCTGCACGAGCCTACTCCAGAAGCTCGCTGGTTTTGTGTGGCCATTTTCCTCATTGCCGCAGGAACAGATTGGTTAGATGGTTATTTAGCCCGTAAGCTCAATCAAGTCACAGATTTAGGCAAGTTTCTTGATCCCCTAGTCGATAAACTGCTAGTGCTAGCGCCGTTGCTGTCTTTAATTGAGCTAGGTCAAGTGCCTGCTTGGGGAGTGTTTTTGATTCTGGGACGGGAGTTGGCGATCGCAGGCTGGCGAGTCAACCCAGCCATGACAGGCGGCACCATTACAGGAGCTAATATCTGGGGAAAGCTCAAAACAGTAAGTCAAATTTTAGCGATCGCCCTCCTAATTGCGCCTTTGCCGGCTATCTGGAGTACGCCTAGTCTGATAGCATTTTGGGTTGCGGTCGGCCTCACTTGGGTCTCGGGTGCAATCTATTTGTGGCCCCAGCAGTCTCAATCTGTGTCTTGATGACAAGCAGCAATTCTTCACCATCGCTTGCTATCAAGACACAACTAGCGATAAAATTGGAGACCGTGTCGAATTAAAGCCAGTCCATGCCAAAACTGAAGACTCGTAAGGCTGCTGCTAAGCGTTTTAGAGCCAGCGGCAGCGGTAAAATCCTGCGCCGTAAAGCTTTCAAGAACCACTTGCTAGAGCACAAAAGTGCTAAGCGCAGAAACCAGCTCTCCCATGTAGCGGTTGTGCACGAAAGAGACGAAGAAAACGTGCGGTTGATGCTTCCTTATCTATAAAAGTTACTAGGACAATAAATCAATGACACGAGTAAAACGCGGCAATGTCGCTCGTAAGCGCCGCAAAAAGATTCTAAAGCTGGCGAAGGGTTTCCGGGGGTCTCACTCTCGCCTCTTCCGTACTGCTAACCAACAAGTGATGAAGGCATTGCGGAACGCCTACCGCGATCGCCGTAAACGGAAGAGAGACTTTCGTCGCCTGTGGATTGCTCGCATTAACGCAGCATCTCGTCAGCATGGCATGAGCTACAGTCAGTTAATTGGCAACCTCAAAAAAGCTGACATTCAACTCAACCGTAAAATGTTGGCGCAACTGGCGGTTCTAGATCCGGCGGGCTTCGGTAGAGTTCTAGAATTGGCGAGTCAAGCAAAGTCAGCCTAAGTGAAAAACTAGGTAAGGCAGCATCAAAGGTGTTTGAGCCGCTGAATTTCTTCAGCAAAGTATCTAGTCTTTGTTTGGTAATTGGGCTGAGTTTAGCAGGTCAATCAGGTAGTGCTGAAACGTTGAAGTCGATTCAACAACGGGGCTACCTGATTGTTGCTGTTAAAGAAAACCTATATCCGCTAGCGTTCAAAAATTCAGCGCAGCAGTTACAAGGATTTGAAATTGATGTGGCTCGTCGCTTAGCTCAAGAGCTGCTAGGTCAGGCAGATGCCATCCAACTTCAGCCTGTTGCTAACCAAGATCGCCTTCCATCTGTTTTGGCAGGTCGAGCAGACTTCGCGATTGCGAGAGTGACTGCAACTGAGCCCCGATCCCGTTTAGTGAGCTTTAGTCTTCCCTATTATCTAGATGGCACTGCCTTAGTAACTAAAGCGGCAACAGTCAAGCGACTAGCTGATTTAAACCAGCGTCCAGTGGCCGCGCTGAATGGTTCTAGTACGATCGCCACAGTGCGCTATCTGGTTCCTGGCGCTAAATTGGTAGGGGTAGACTCCTACGCAGCGGCATACTCTCTCCTAGAGTCAGGTAAAGTCGTTGCTTTTGCGGCGGATGTCAGTGTTTTGAGCGGGTGGGTGCAGGAATATCCTCAATATCATGTGCTGCCGACTTTGTTATCTGCGGAGCCTTTGTGTGTAGTGCTACCTAAAGGCCTGCAGTACGACGACTTGCGACGTCAAGTTAATAGTGCGATCGCTCGTTGGCACTCTGATGGTTGGCTGCAACAACGAGCCGTCTATTGGGGTCTGCCGTGGGCTAACTTATTGAAAGATAGGGATACAAAACCTACAGAGATGTTGCGTCCCTAATCAGGTAAATTCTATTTAAACCAGATTGCTTAGCGGTGCTCACGCATAACAAATATGGATAGCTTGCTTCCCATCGTCTATTTGTCAATCTTGCTGACTTTGTTGGCAAGCGCAGGCTGGGCGATTCTTCGCCAAGTGCTGAAAACTCGCAAGATTGAAACTTCGATTTCGCGCTTGCAGAATAAGTTGAATAAAGAAAAAGGTACAGCCGAAGAATACTATGAACTTGGCAGTATCTACTTAGAGAAAAATTTGTTTTCTCAGGCAGTCATACAACTGCAAAAAGCCCTTAAATCACCTGATTTAGAAGGAGAGGAGAACACAGCGCTAATCTACAACGCGCTTGGTTATGCCTACTTTGCTCAAGAGCAGTATGATTTGTCCATTCGTCATTACAAAGAAGCTCTAAAACTAAGCCCTAATTATGTGACGGCTCTCAATAATATTGGGCACGCTTATGAGCGCAAGCAGCTCATGTCTCAAGCTCTAGAATCCTATGAAGAAGCCCTCAAGCTGGACCCCCAAAGCTTAACGGCTAAGCGTCGAGCTGAGTCTTTGAAGAAGCGCTTGGTTTCAACCACAGCAAGTGCTGAAAAATAAAGATTGACAAGAGCTTGCTCTGACATGCAATATCAAAGCGATCGCCCTGGCTTGAAGATAGCTGGGGCGATCGCTTTTTGCCTAGGCTTTTGAACAAGTTAGAGACTAGAAGGTGAATGTGGTTCGCAAGGCACCAATTCCTACTGTGTCGCTTTCAGGTGCATTACCTGGGTTGAAGAGCACAATCACACCTGGTGTAATCGTGATGTTGTCAGAGACGCGATAACGGTAGAACACTTCTAAGTGCGTTGTTGTACCGGGTTGATCTCCTTCAGTTCCTGCTCCGCCTGCTAGCAAGTTAGGAATATTCTGACCTGCTGGTAAGTCGCTTTCGGTGATTTTAGGCGGCTGGCCTACATAAATTCCGCCCAAATTACCTTCGCCGAACAAGTCGGGGAAGTTGAGGAACGCCATCCAGTTGGTGGTCTCCACATTGCCATCGCGATTAGGAATTCGCGAATTAGTAAAGCCACCCCAACCGCCTACAGTAATCCCTGGGGTAGCGCGCCAAGCTACAGTGGCACCAAAGGCATCCGTTTTTAGACCAGAGCCAATGGTAACTTGGTCATCACCAATTCCTAAGCCTAAACTGCCAGCAAAGTTAGACCCAGAAGGGTTATAGGAGTTGAGGTAATGGAGCGCTAGGTCAATCGTATCCGTGGGAGAAACCGTCAATTGAGCTCCAGCAGTAGTGGCGCTACGGCGACTGCCAAATAAACCAGCGTCATTGGGGTCAGCAGGGTCACTAGCCGAATAAACACCCTGCAAGCTGATGCGGGGGCTGACTTGCCAGTCGAAGCCAGCACCACCGGTGCCATTACCAATGCTAATGATGGGGTTCCGCTGGGCAAAAGCCGAAATTGGGCCTTGACCAGAACTTTCAACTCGGTTAGCTCCGCGGAAAACGTTGACTGCGTTAACGCCAACAGGACCTGCAACCACAGCAAGGTTACTGCCAATTAAATGCCGAAAACTCAAGTCACTGATGAGGAATTGGTTATCGCTGTCTAGCTCATAGCCCAGCCTAGTATCGTTACTGAGGCGGGGAGCTGTGCTGCCATTGCCAGCGGCTAGCCCAGTTAGCAAGATGCTGCGATTGCTCAGTTGTGTGAACAAGCTCAGCTGAACGTTGTTGATGAAGTTAATGTTTGTGGCTGGGTCTTCTGTATCTTTAACGCCATCGACTGGGAAGAAGTCAGCAGTATTGTCAGTACGGCCTTGGATGCCAAAGATAGCTTGGCCAAACAACTTGGTTGTGGTGGAGAACTGATTCGCTTCCAGTTCAGCCGTGCGAGCTTCTAGCGAATCGACTCGGCCTCTGATGGTTGCGAGTTCAGCAGAGAATTCTTCCTGCAACCGTTGTAATGTTGCTAAGTCTTCTTTCTGCACCAGCTCATCAGTGCCCGCCTGAATCAACTCATTGATCCGGTCTAGGCACGAATTAACCCCAGCCGCGAATTCATAGCGAGTTAACGCTCTGTTGCCTCGGTAGGTACCATCTGGATAACCCGCGATACAGCCATACCGTTCTACTAAAGACTGTAGCGATTGAAAAGCCCAATCGGTTGGTTGCACATCAGAGAGTTGGGAAACCGAGGTGACTTGAGCCATGCCATCACTGGCAGCTTCTGGGTTTTCCGGGTCTAAAGTGGCAACATCAATCATGCCTGGGCTGTCGTCAGACGGGCTCAAAGCTTGAGCTTGCAGGGTCGCGTCTGCGATCGCTGGGGTGGCGGAGGTCGTAGTGGCTGCATCAGCTGCTAAAGCAGTTATTTGAGTGGTGCGATCGCTAGGCTCACTCTCCTTGACAGACGCCTCAGGAGCCAAGACCTCAAGAGCCAATAAGCGGTTGGCCGCAGCCGCATCTGTACTATCGTTAGTGGCGGCTACAGCTGGAGAGACATTTGCTGTAAACAAGCCTAAAACTGTACACAACAGGGCTAAAGAGACGTTCTTTTCTAAGCCCACTGGGGATTTCATTGTTTTATTCACTCCTTCGAACACCATAAGTGACCAAGCTCTATACTTCATCGTTATCGCCGGTAGAGACTTAGACACACCTCTGCATAAATTTTTTGCCGCTAGAGCCAACAATCAAAAGGCTGCACTCAGTGACGACTCAGTTTTTCAGGAAGTTGATCACTAACCATTTGGAGCATTCCCATCTCGCAAAAAGAATCAAACATTAAACAGAGATGAGATAATCCGCAAACACTTCTTTGAAAAAACTGAGCCAAAACGGCATCAGCTCAGTTGGGGTTGATATAGATTGAACAATCTGCAACCCTCTGTTGCTTTTAGCACCCTAAGTCTTTTCTATCTCTTAGTAATTATCAGTCATGATGTTGACAGTCAGGCAATCTTGACAAAAAAGGATGCTTAAACTGAGTCAAATTTAAGACAAATTTTATTTATGCAAGCAATAATTGGATGGCGTTAGGTCCAAAGCAAGGCGATCGCCAACCGTACCGCTTCTCCTACAGATGACAATCGGGCTGATTCGTTAGCTGTTTGTTCCCAGCGCTTTAAGTGCTCTAGGAAAGCTTTATCTTGCTGAGCCCGCTTGACGATGACCTGACTAATCAGTTTCTTTTGAATTTCTTCTGTAGAAATGCCTTGATGCCTGAGGTAATCTAACAGGTGCTCGACACTGCCCACGAACTGACTGGGAGCCTGTGAAACTAAAATATGCTGAATCTGGCGCACCACCTCTTGGTAGAGCCGCAAGCGTTTGTCTTTGTCCGTTGCGACAAATGTGGGTGGCTGTGCTTGAGGCTGAGAGGTGAGCACGGCAGCCTCTAAAGTGCTAGGTCGAGCAGTTATACCCAACAACCCTAAAATTTCCGAGCGCCGAGACAGTACACGTGGCAAAAGCTCAGGATAAAGTTGCAAAATTCGTTGAGCTAAGATTTTGCCGTTTACCGAGCGATCGGTTGTGAGCTTCAGTAAATAGCCGTTGTCTGTTAAGTCGTAGGACTGAATCGTTAAGCGCAGATCAAGGCACTCTAGTTCTACCTGAGCTAGGGTGAAAATTAAGGCTTCCCAATGCGGTAGTTCCTGCCAAACCACTTCGACAATGGCGTCGCCTCCTTGATACTGACGAGCTAATTCGCCGGGTTCAAAGTCGCGGTTGGTAGGATAACGCTCGGTTGGGCTTTTGGTGGTGTAGTTAAACTGGGTAAAAATGTAGCGGCACTCCACCTTGGCTAGATCTGACTCTGCAATGTGCCAGTTATAGATGCAGCACCCTGTGAGTTGAGCTCCGTCTAAGTTAGCTCGAATTAGATGGCTTTCTAATAAGTAGGCATCGCTTAAGTCTGCTTCACTCAGAGTCGCCTCATTCAAGTAGGCTCCACTGAGATCAGCACGACGCAGGTCAGCACCTCGTAAGTTTGCCTCGGTTAAATCAGCTTGTAAAAGATAGACATCTTGTAAGCTAGCCCGCAGCAAATAGGTTTTCTTGCAACTGGTTTTGAGGAGATAAGCACCACTGAGGTTAGCTCGACTGAGATCCGCACTGTTTAGTACCGCTTCGCTCAAGTCAGCGCCAACGAGGGTAACGCGGTGCATATCTGCCTGACTCAAATCTGCCTGCCGCAAACAAGCACCACTCAGGTTAGCTTCAATTAAGTTGGTGCCAACTAATTTAGCCTCCCGCAGATTGGCTTCCTCTAAATGGGCTTCTCGGAGATTGGCTTGGCTGAGGTTGGCACTAATTAAGCTAGCCCGCCGCAGGTTGGCTTCCATTAATTCGGCTGCCACAAACTGAGTGCCATTTAATTTAGCTTTTTCAAGATTAATTTGATCGAGCTTGGCCCGACTCAAATCAGCCCCGCTCAAATCACCTTCTTGCAAGGTTGCCCAATTCAGATCAGCGGCTTGAAGCTGGGCCAGCCGTAAGTCAACCTTGCTTAGGTTAGCTCCGCTCAAAACTGCCTCAGTTAAGGTGCTGCTGCTTAGGCCTGCACTCCTAAGGTCTGCGCGTCGTAAACAAGCTCCAGTCAGGTTTGCTCGGTTTAATAAGGCCCAACTCAGGTTTGCGCCTGCAAGATTGGCTCCCGTTAAATCTACGTCTTGGAGGTTAATACCACTCAGCGTGGCACCACTAAGGTCAACGTGGGCGAAGTCACGCTCTCCTTGTTGATATCGACTGATGAGCTCCTGTACTTGCATGTACTTGCGCTGACTTTCACTCCATCATTACAGATTAGGAAGCGGGGCCAAACTAATGGCATGTTTAGTTATGGCAGCCAACGGGGGTGAAGTCCAGCCAAGGGGAGTTGTTCCGGTTGCATTTGCGCTGGAGCTTCAGTTGGACTAGGAGGGGTGACAGGCAGTAACCAGAGCCGACTCGTCGCGATCGCTTTGCCGTCATCAGTGCGGAGAGAATTGGTTTCAGCGTTGGTTTCCTTAGCGGCTGCAATGGTTTGGTCGAATAGGAAGCCCAAGCCATCAGGAGATAAGTTCATTTGGATGTCTCGTTGGTCATCGGGCAATCGCAACAAAGGTTTTGCCTCAGCAGTTTTTAGGTTGATCGCCACCAAAAAAGGCCGTTCTCGGTATTCGTTACCTGGGATTAGTTCCGTAATCAGGCTGTAGAGGACTTGCTTGGTGGGATCAAACTGAGCGCTCAAAATAGACCCTTCAGTTTTTAGCACCTCTTTTTGAATGCCTTGGTTGGTGACTAAAAAGAGTGATTTGGTGTAGTTGGTGTTGAATTTCACCATTGCCGCCGCCGAACCGTCCTGAGTAAAGCTCAAGACCATGCCGAATTTGGGTAGAAAATCCAAAGGATCGGCTTGGGGTTGTAACGGTAGAATCGCTAATCCCTGTCCTTGCGCAAAAGCTAAAGCACTACTATCCGGTGTGATTAAGAAGTCACCACCGGGCTGAGTTTTGAGCGGTTGAGGGGCTGCTCCTTCCTTGAGAAGCCAGAGCCCAAAGTCACCAGGATTGCGTTGGTTGACTCGCTGAATCACGATGCTTTGGCCGTCTGGGGAGAGGTCAAACTTAAGGTTCTGGTACTCCTTGCTGTCGAGAACAAGCTGGAGCTGACCTGCTTTGGCGGGTTCTCGGCTCGGTTTACCAGGAGAGGCGAAATGCATCCCCGTCGTGACGGTATACAGTTTTTGATCGAGGGTACCTTGACGATTTGCCTGTCGCTCAGTTGCTGCAAATAAAATCCGATCGCCTTCTGGATAAGCTTTGAAGTCCATCACTACCAGATTTTTCGAGGTCAGGACTCGCTTTTGCTGTTGCGATAGGTTGTAGAGAATCAACCGTCCTTCCTCTTCTCCTTCCACGCCGATGTAAGCAAAGGCGCGATCGCGAGTCCGAAACTGGCCTAAAAATGGTTGAATTGACGCTCGATTTGTACCTTCTGCGGTAAAACGGTCTTGAGCATCCTGCAACTGAACTTGGTACTTGGTGCCGTAAGGGGCTGGCATGGTTAAGGTGTAGGCCATGCGGCGACCTGCCCAACTAATTTTGCCAGGGAGGGGTGGCTCTAGTTTCAAGTTCTTTTCTACGCTAGCCTGCTCCATGGGGCGGCTGAAGGTGAGAATAAAAGCTGTATCCTCTGCCCCAATTTGCTTGTTTTGCCAATTAAACTCCCGAATTTTGGGGGCGGAGCGATCGCCACTCCACAGGAGTAAGCCGATCAGGACTGCCAGCACGAGCATCAGCACGATCGCCACGCGGTCTAGAGGTTGGGGAAATGGCTTGAGAGGTGCGGTGGAGTTCGCCTTCTGCATAAAAGCTCGTTGCTAAAATGTAGCGATCGCGTCGATTGCGGGATAGTGATTCGTGGATTACACTTTAACACCCTTAGGAGCCGACATCTTTGTCGTCCGGGGCTTGCTGGATGCCAGCATCTGCAAACACATTTTAGAGGTGGTGAACTGCCATCAGTTTCAAGCGGCAGGAATCGAAGTGGCAACGGTGAATGCCCAGATTCGCAGTAATGATCTGCTGTCCCTAGATAGCCCTGATTCGTTGTTGCACTCTACTCATCAACTTTTGCTGGCTCGAATCGCTGTAGTGCAACAGCTATTACTGCAACATTATGATGTTGCCTTCCCTCACGCGGAAGCTTGCTCAATTTTGCGCTATCAACCGGGTCAGTACTACAAGCGCCATGTCGATAACTTATTGCTGAGCGATCGCTTTGAGGAAGTAGCTCAAGGCGTGCCAACTCGCGATATCAGTATTGTGGGCTATCTTAATGAGGACTTTGAAGGCGGAGAAACGTTTTTCGATCGCCAAAACTTAAAAGTAAAACCTGAAACTGGCAACGTTTTGGTATTTCCGTCTTACTACACGCATCCCCATCAGTCCTTGCCAGTCACACTAGGAGAAAAATATTCCTTCACGACTTGGCTATTCCACTAGCTCAGGCTGAAATCCAGCTTGTACTGATTTTTGTTTAGTAGTCGTACGGATTCTTAGGTTCTGGGATTTTCTTAATCGATTTAGGCTGAATCGTCAGTTGACGCTTTCCAGCAAGATCTTCTGTGATCATCTGCCCTTCGATTTCTAGCCAGGTGTCCACTGGGTAATCTTTGCGGCTTTCTTTTAGCTTCACTGGCAAACTGACTGGATACGCATCGGCGGCACAGCAGGTGATGACAAAGCGAGACAGCAGAAAATACTGCTCTGGCAGTTCCGGCGCATGGATGACAAAGCCTTGGACTTTCACCTTTTGGCCCGTATAAGCATCTGGTTCCGGATACACGTTGAGCGTGCGCACCCACTCAATCAGCGATCGCGATTCGGAGTTACTAGAGGCTCGAAAAGCCTGAGGTTGAGCCCTGGTTAAAGTAATTGCATCCCCGACTCCGCGTTGGATAGCAGTCTGGCTGGCGAAAGCGCGGGGCGTGACCACAAAGCCTAAGATAGCGGTGAACAGCAACAAGGTACTACTCCAGCCCGGTGGAAAGAGCGACAGGTGCTGAGTGGTTTGGACTGGAAGCCCTGCATTGCGTCGCTGAAATGATTGAGGTAAAAGCGTCAGGGCTTTGCCGCCGCCAATCAACAGCAAACCAATGCCACCAGCGATCGCTAGCCAAGTGTAGTTGGGATGAATTAGCAGACTGAGTTTTCCAGTGAGCCAGTACTTGAGCAGCAAAATGCCCCAAGCACTAATCGCCACTACGTCGAGCCAGGGTAAAAATAAGCGGCGACGTTGCTCACCACTGCGGGGACGGCGGCCAGAAGTAGACTCAACTGACATGCAAGTTAATGAAGAGGGTAAACAAAAAGGTTAACTGCGCGGCTAAAGCAAATAGATAGATGACAGCTCTAGCCTGAAAAATAGACAGCATCAGACCCAAACCTTTCAGGTCAATCATGGGTCCAAAAACCAGAAAGGCTAGCAAAGAGCCACTAGTAAAGGCAGAAGCAAAGGACAGAGCGAAAAACGAATCCACCGTAGAGCAAATGGAGACCAAACCCGCCATCAGCATCATGGCAATAATTGAGGTAACTGGACCTTGGCCTAATCCCAAGACCACCTCTCGCGGCACAAATACTTGGATAAGAGCTGCGATCGCACTGCCTAGAATTAAGACTCCGCCTAACTCTCGCAGTTCTTGCACCGTATTTTCCAACAACAAATACAAGCGATCTGGTAAAGGCTTACGCATGGTAGCTGCTGCGACCATTGATGCCTGCAACTCGGTGGTATCCATGCGAATCGGTTGACCAATTTGACCCAACAGAAAAGTCCCGGATTGTAACAAAGGCGAAACCCCGCTCTCCGCCTGGCTTTCTTTGGGCTCGCGCGGCATTGGCATAGCCCTGGCTACCGCAGGTTGTAATAAAGGCCGCAGATCGGCTTGAGCGCTAAAGACCCAGCCAATGATGGTCGCGATCGCCAAGGATAGACCTACTCGCAAAAACACAATCTCTGGTTGGTCGCGAAAAGCAATCCAAGTTGACCAAAACACGATGGGGTTAATCGTCGGAGCTGCGAGCAAAAAACCGATCGCCACTGGAGCAGGAGCCCCCTGCATAAGTAAGCGTCGAGCGACTGGGACGTTGCCGCACTCGCAAACTGGAAACAAGAAGCCTACACAACTGCCCGCAAAAGCTCCCAGTAGAGGATTTTTAGGCAAAACTTTGATCAGTTTGCGCTCATCCACAAAGAACAACAGCAAGCCAGAGAATAGTACTCCCAATATCAGGAAGGGAATCGCCTCGACTAACAAGCTTAAGAACAGCGTGAAAGCACTGTTCAATTGGTTTAGATCCATGCGCCTCATTCACTCCTCAGATTGAAGAGCGTGATCCCAGTCATTTTATCGGAATCGTTTGGGAATTGAGTTGAGTATCTCACGATCAGTAAATGCACAGGTGCTAAAAGAGGATCGGGAAGAAACGAGCTTTAAAGCAGCCATTTAGACAATCTGTCAATTGTCACACTAGAAAAGGCAGCAGGCTGGGAATAGTAAGAGAAGTAAGCACAAAAATGTCTTGCTTAGATCCGGTGCCGCTAACGATCGCCAAAAGCTATGTCCTAAGTAAGACTGAAGTAGCTACTTTACCACTTGTGAAAGATTGTCAAAGTTTATGAAAAAAGAAAAGCTAGTAAGAAGCATGTGGTAGTAATAAGTCAGAGAAATAGCTACTTGAATTTTGATCAGAAATAATACTTATTTTCAGGGTGTATTAGGGTAACGAATTTAACTTAGTTGAGTTAAATATTTATTGAATCAAGCGATTCCAGTAGCGATCTAACTAATTCCAAAACTACCTTGCTACCGTTGAGCCGTCACGGAAAGCGTGTCTTTGTCAGACCAATCAAGGAACTGACACAGCTTGCCTAGCCTGCTTACGGAATTCTCCGTAAGTTAACTGTAGAGCCCAGGTAGTGCATCAAAAATTTAAAATACTTATGTTCTCCTTCCTGAAGTCACACACCGAGTTGTCTCAGCCCCTTGCACCACCTACAAGTAGACATCATTTAGTTCGGGCTACCGCTGCTGAAGTTACCCCTTTAAGATTAGGACCAACGCAACTTGATTTTGAAGATTTAGTGGAGTTTGAGCGCGTAGAAAATCAGTATTTTACTTTAGGAGTTCAGTTTTGGGGTGCGATCGCGATTCGGCCCTCTAATCCGATCTTTGTACCCAGTTCTGGCTGCTTAGTTTTGATGCCTTCCACGTTTCAGGCTGGCATTCAGGCTCAGTTTTGCCGACCTGTCGCAATCGTGCAAGCTTTGGTCAGCGGCACTCGGCCAGTTACCCTTACGGCTCTAGATAGTAACGGTGTCGTTTTGGAACGTGTGAGTATTGGCTCTTACCGATACTTGTGGGCTGATGGCCAAGCAGAGCTAGCGCCCCTCCCCCAACAGCCGCTGCAATTACAAACCCCAGGAATTGCGAGCATCCTGTTTGAATCTGATGCCCCTTTCACGTTGGACAATTTTTTCTTTAGTCAGCTTTAACTCCAAGGTAGTTAAGGCTAGTCAGTAGCCGTAGGCTGGCAAGCAGAAACAGGTAATACTATTCGAAATTCGGCACCCGCTCCAGGTTGACTGCAACATTGCAGACGACCCTTGTGCCCTTTAACCACAATTTGATAGCAAATTGATAGTCCTAATCCTGTTCCTTTGCCCACTTCTTTAGTCGTGAAGAAGGGGTCAAAGATGCGCTCCTGTAACTCTAGAGGAATTCCTGGTCCGTCATCTCGAATTGAGACAACTACGCGATCGCCTTCATGCCAAGTCTGAATTGTGATATTTGCTTTTTCCCCAGCGGCATCTAAAGCATTGGCCAAGAGATTGAGGAAGACTTGATTAATTTGTCCTGCATGGCACTCTACCGAGGGAAGCTCGCCATAGAGCTTGTCAATTTTGACGCCTGTTTTAACCCGATGCTGCAAGATTAGCAGAGTGCTTTCAATACCTTCATGCAGGTCAACAGACTTGCGCTCTGCTTCATCTAATCTAGAAAAATTGCGCAGAGTTAAAACAATCTCTCGGATGCGCTTGGTACCTTCCTCCATAGAATTAATTAGCTTGGGAAAGTCCTCCCGCACATAGCTAAGTTCTTGCTCAGCAATCAACTCTGCGATCGCTTCTGGAGGATTAGGACAACAGTCTTCGTAAAGGGCGATCGCTTGATTTAAGGCAGTGGTATAGCGTTGGGCATAGGGCAGATTGGCATGAATAAAGGTGATGGCGTTGTTAATTTCATGAGCAACTCCCGCCACCATTTGTCCTAAGCTAGATAGCTTTTCACTCTGAAGCAACTGCATTTGTGTGGTTTGCAGTTCTTCTAGCGTCGCTTTGAGCGTTTCGGCCTGAGCTTGAGACTGAACTGCTGCTGTTTGCACCTGGGTATACAGTTGAGCTTGCTGAATTGCAATTGCAGCTTGGTCGGCCAACTTCTGTAATAATTCGGTTTCCCACGCCTGCCAAACCCGAGGCGCACTACACTCGTGAGCGACTAACAGCCCCCATAACTTTGAGCGGATAATGATGGGGACAATCAAATTGGCCTTGACCTGTAATTGCTCTAAGAAGTTGACATGGCAAGGGTCTAAACCAGCTTGAAAAATGTTGTGGATAGCACGAACGCGGCCTCCCTGATATTGCTGGGCATACTTGGCCGAGAAGCAGTTGTCCTGGCTCATTTGACCCAGCGCTGACCTCCAAGGGCTAATAACTTCCTCTACAACGACTTCACCTTGCCAGTTGGCATCCAAAAACTGGTAGATTACCACCCGATCGGTGTCGAGTAAGTGCCGCACTTCTCGCACTACTGTCTGCAAGATGGTCTGTAAGTCCAAAGTGCTGCGAATTTGATTCGTGACTAAGCGCAGGAGAGATTCCTGCTCCACCTGTCGCCGGGTTTCACTATATAGCCAAGCTTGATTGATGGCGATCGCCAACTGACTGCCGACGCCCTCTAGCAGTTCCATTTCCCAAGGGGTCCATTCCCGTTCGCGATCGCACTGATGCAGCCCAATAATGCCGTTGACCTTGCCTTGGTAACGAGTTGCCAAAGCCATCATGGAGCGAATTTGTAAGCCCTGAGCCACTTCCCTAATTTGCTCGGTTAAGCCCGGAAACTCTAAAAAGCGAGTGACTGCTAAGGCTCTAGGCTGGGCAATCAAGGCCTGTAAGTGAGGATTATCTCTGAAGGGGATTTTGCTGCCGAGTTGAGAGGGATAGTCGCCTTGGTTATACTCCCCCATCGTTGTCAGACTATCTTCCTCATCTGGCTCCACGACTAAAATACTAGCTCTGCTACATTTCAGGGCTTGGCCTAGTAAACGACAAGCAGAATTTAAGATTTCTTCTAAATCTAAAGTGCTGCGAATTTCATTACTAATTTGATTAATCAGCTTAGAGAGTTGAACTTGCTGCTGTAGTTGTTGCGTTAAGTTTTGATGGCGCTGACGTTTATATAGTTCTAGCTCCAATAGCTCACCTTCAGCAGGATGTGTCCCATTATTCTCCAGAGAAAATGCTTGACAATGTGAATGAAGAGGAGAGCTATTGACTTCAGAGGACATAAATTCTCAACTGCTTTTGCGGCTTTAGGTCTTGTAAATAACGAATGAATAAATTGACTAAAAGCAGGCTTTTAAGGAATTAAATGTTTTACTAGTTCTTCTAAACAAAGCAATAGACGCTGAAATAGCGTATTGGTTGCTCAAATTATTAAAATTAGATCAATCTAATCAAAATAAATTTTCGTCCTACATCTGTCTTAGGACAGAAGAGGTCTGTGGTGTTCAAAGTCACAAGAGGCGATCGCTGCTTGTGCTAGATCTCTGTATTTTTACTTAAGTAAATTGAAGCGATGTCTAGTGGAGATGCTGGTGGAGATGCATAAAGAACAGATTCACTCTTACAAAGAGCTTGCCTTTATCCAGTCTAGCTAGTTCATCGGCAAATTAGACGCACCCGAGATCTAAAACCAATCGCTAAATGGGATAACCGGAAAACTAAAGAGTCTGCCCTATGGAAAAAATTCTATCGCTTTTGCTTAAGTTTTGGGAATTTATAAGGATCTAAAAGTAATTACTTTTTAGGCTTTAATCAAGAATTTTTTTTTAGATATTCCAATCCTTAAGCTAGTTCCTAAGAACGGGTTCCAGTTCTTAAGATAGAAGTTTATGGGTGCTGCAACGGTACAAGTTAGTGATCCTCAAATGCTTCAATCAAGATTCAGGCAGCCTAATTGGAAATCCATCTACCCTTTGGTAGAAGCAGCAGTCATTAATCTCGCCTCAGCAAACTCCCTATTACAACAGATTGTAGAAGCGATCGCCGCTGAGTATCAAGTTGAGTGCCTACTCTGGACGGGGTTTGACCCTGAAGTGGCTGAGGGCATTCAAGTTTATGGCACGGCTCGAGCTTTGCAAAGCCTGAAACAGGAGCTGAGTTTAATTCCCACTCTAGCCGAGACTCCCGGATTAATTTTAACTGCTCCGCCAGCCCAGGAGTCGAAAATTCAGATTTGCTATCTATCCAAGTCACCTCAATGGTTGTTAGACCAACAGCACCTCTCACACGCCGCTAGACTGTTTGGGGAAACCTTGATTGTGCCTGCTTGGAATGGCGATCGCCTCCGCTTTGTCCTGCAATTGCAGCGCCACCTACCGCAAGCTGCTACACATTTACCCGCTCTAGAGACAAGGCGTAAGCCATTTCTGCGCTCTTACTTTAACCCTAAAGTACCTACGCCTCAGCCTACAGTTGCAGCCGCTCAAGCTTGGATGGTCGAGGAAGTTGAAACGCTAGAAGTGATTTGTAGCCAGGTAGTATTGGCGCTGAATGCGCTGCACTGGCGGGAGCGCCTCGAACAATCGCGGCAACAGGCAGCCCTAGTCGGTCGAATTGTGCGGTTGCTGAACTCCAGCCTCAACCCCAATGAGATTGTGGAATGCATTGTGGCGGAGTTGGGCCAAGGGTTGAACAGCGATCGCTGCATTTTAGTAGATCTGCGAGGCGATCCAGTCCATATCTTGGCTGCTTGGGACCATCCAGAGCGGTGCTTTCAGCCGCTAGAGAATCGCCATATCGCCCGTGATCTCTGGCAGGACACAGTTGAGATGTTTCTCCAGGGTGCGGCTTCCTATCTGGAGTTAGAACTGAGCCAACAGGAGTCTGACCCGCTGTTAAATTGGTTGCGTGAAATTCAAGCTTTTGCTGCTTTAATTGTGCCGCTGTTTGTCCAAGATGAGTTTTTTGGCGCAGTCCTGCTGTTGTCTTACGAAAAGGAACGAGTTTACGAGCTAGATGAACTCCAGACGATTCGGCAGGTCGCAGACCAGGCTGCGGTAGCTTTGACCAATGCCCAGCACTATCAAAGCCTTTGGTTCAAGCAAGAAACTCTACGCTTGCAAAATAATTCCTTACAACTGGAAGTGATTCATGATGAGTTGACGCAATTGCTAAATCGGCGATCGCTAGAGCGGGAGCTGGCTCAACTCAGTGCTCCTGCCCAGTGGAACTTGCAGCCGCCCTTCAGTGTGATTGTGTGTGATATCGACTACTTCAAGCTGATCAACGACTCTTATGGTCACTTAGTGGGGGATGAAGTGTTGTACAGCTTGGCCCAACGACTGCAAAAACAGCTACGGTTTGGTACATCCGCTTATCGGTATGGTGGTGAAGAGTTTGTCATTCTACTAATGGATGTGACGCTAGACAGAGCCTTTGAAGTCGCTGAGCGGTTGCGGCTGGCGATTCGCTCCACCGCCTTCGAGACCACGATTGGACCGTTGGAAATTAGTGCTAGTTTTGGCGTGGCACAACAGGATCCAACTAGCGATCAAGATGCTTGGGATACGGTACAGCGAGCTGACCGAGCTTTGTATGAGGCGAAGCGTCAAGGTCGCGATCGCGCGATCGTGCTTTAGACATCCGTAAGTGCAAATGCTAGAGTTGAGCAGTTTAAAGAAAAGCGATCGCGAGAGTGTCTTTGGAGGCGAATTTGAGCATGGTTCACCCTTCCTCTGTGCCAGCAACCGACTCAATTAAATTTGGTACAGATGGTTGGCGAGGTGTAATTGCCGCAGACTTTACATTTGAGCGTTTGGCATTGGTGGCACCGATTGCAGCTCAAGTTCTGGCTCAAGTGTATGGGGCGACAGGTAGTCGCACGATTATTGTGGGGCACGATCGCCGCTTCTTATCGGAAGAGTTTGCCCGTACGACTGCCGAAGCAGTGCAAGCCGCAGGCTTCGATGTCTTGCTAACCAGTACCTACGCACCTACGCCTGCTTTTAGTTGGGCTGCCAAGCAAGAAAATGCTTTGGGAGCCTTGGTAATTACAGCCAGCCATAATCCGGGTAGTTACTCGGGCTTAAAAGTTAAAGGAGCGTTTGGAGGCTCAGTATCTCCAGAAGTCACTAAGCAAATTGAAGCCTTGCTAGCAACGCCACCCGCTGCAACTACTAATTCGCCTGGCACCATCCAAAGCTTTGATCCTTGGCCGAGCTACTGTGAAGCGATTCGCCAAAAAGTCGATATTGCTCTGATTCAAAATGCGATCGCCCAAGGCAACCTAACTGTTTTTGCGGACGTGATGCATGGAGCCGCAGCGGGTGGCTTGGCCCAGATTTTGGGCATGCCGATTCACGAACTCAACAGCGATCGCGATCCGTTATTTGAAGGCGGCGCACCCGAACCGCTACCGCGCTACCTCGACAAGCTTTTTCAACAAATCAAAACTCACCGAGCTGCTAATTCCAATCTGGCGGTTGGATTGGTTTTTGATGGAGATAGCGATCGCATTGCTGCGGTTGATGGCCAAGGCAACTTCCTCAGCTCTCAAGTGCTGATTCCGATTTTGATTGATCATCTGACTGCTCGTCGGGGCTTCAAAGGCGAAATCGTCAAAACAGTCAGCGGTTCCGACCTCATCCCCAAAGTGGCGGCTCTGTATAACCTGCCTGTATTTGAAACAGCGGTGGGCTACAAATACATTGCCGACCGCATGATGGAAGCACAAGTGCTGCTAGGCGGCGAAGAATCCGGCGGCATTGGCTACGGGCATCACATCCCTGAGCGAGATGCCCTCCTATCTGCTCTGTACGTTCTAGAGGCGATCGCTCAGTCTGGGTTAGATCTGGCAGATTTCTACCGCCAGTTACAGGAAAAAACTAACTTTACCTCTGCCTACGATCGCATTGATCTGCCCTTGGCGAGTATGGCTGTGCGATCGCAGTTGCTAGAGCAGCTACAAAAGCATCCCTTGACTGAAATTGCCGGACAAGCCGTGATTGATTGCAATACTGCCGACGGCTACAAATTTCGCTTAGCTGATCAGCGATGGTTAATGATTCGCTTTAGCGGCACCGAACCTGTCCTCCGCCTCTACTGCGAAGCCGCAACCCTCACCCAAGTTCATGAAACTCTTGCTTGGGCTAAGAACTGGGCCAACTCCTTTTAATGACCTAACCCCCAACCCCTTCCCTATTAGGGAAGGGGAGAATTGTTGTTTCTGCCTGACTTATTATCATGAGACCCCTGATTGTTGCTACTGGCAATCCTGGCAAGTTGCGGGAAATGCAAGAATATCTGGCTGGTTCTAATTGGGATTTGCAGCTCAAACCAGCCGAACTCGACGTGGAAGAAACTGGGGACACTTTTCTTGCCAACGCTTCTCTGAAAGCAGCGCAAATTGCTCAAGCTACGGGAGAATGGGCGATCGCGGATGACTCCGGTTTAGAAGTAGAAGCCCTAGAAGGTGCACCCGGCGTTTACTCTGCCCGCTATGGCCAGACCGATCCAGAACGTATAGAGCGGTTGCTGATTGAACTCGGCAGTGAGCTGAATCGCCAAGCTCAGTTTGTTTGTGTCGTTGTCGTCGCTCGCCCAGATGGTTCGATCGCCCTGCAATCAGAAGGGGTGTGTCGGGGAGAAATTCTGCATGCTCCTCGCGGTACGGGTGGATTTGGCTATGATCCAGTGTTCTATGTGCCAGAAAAGCACCTCACCTTTGCGGAAATGACCCCAGAGGTGAAGCGATCACTCAGCCATCGAGGTCAAGCGATCGCGGCTTTAATTCCACAACTGCGATCGCTGAAAGTAGACTGAATTGCCAAGAGCAATAAACTGTTTCTAAATGTTAGAGAAAAAATAAGGTTCACCTCCTGAGGTGAACCTTATTTTTTAATGCCCTGAGGAAACCGATTGCCAGCTGTGCTCAGATTGCTTCGAGGTTCTTTTCCCCAGTCCGAATGCGGATGATTTGTTCCACTGGCGAAATAAAGATTTTGCCGTCCCCAATTTCACCCGTCCGAGCAGCGGTGATGATCTTCTCGACCACCATGTCAACCTGGTCGTCCTCAATCACAATTTCCACTTTGAGCTTTTGCAAAAACTCAACAGTGTACTCGGAACCACGATAGCGCTCAGTTTGCCCCTTCTGGCGTCCAAAGCCTCTGACTTCAGAGACAGTCATGCCAACAATGCCAGCATTCACTAAAGCAATTTTGACTTCGTCCAGCTTAAAGGGCCGAATAATAGCTTCAACTTTTTTCAAGTGCTTAACTCCTCAGACCGTTTTTCTACCAATTGACCAGCATGACACTTTCTATCACCGCTCAAACCCAGACTTTTGTATCAAAAAATACATTTGTTTGGGCATGCATCGCAGTACTTAGCTGTACTTTATAAGACTTGACGTTGTCAACAAATTTTATCGTCTACCTAGAGAATTAGTCAGACCTATTTATCACTGAGGCGAATTGAAGCGGCTGCAATACATAGCTACCTACCACCATCTAGTTAACGGCTAGGTAAAAAAGGACGCACAATCAAGAAGCCTGCCCCAAATGCTGAGACAACAATCAGAAAGATAACTGCTGCTAACCAAAAACCACCTAACTCAGGTGATTGCTCCCCTTGGGGATTACGACGAGGCCGTGTTTCTGCTTGCTCAGTAAATAGCTTTTCTGAAACCACCGTAGGTTCGGCTGGCTCTGGCCGAGGATTAAAACTACGGGGCATGGATCGAGCAGGTTCAGGGGTGAAATAACTCGGCTCAACCACAATATCGGGTCTTGTATACGCTACTTCAGCCATAACACTGCGGCTGAGAGGTTGCTGGGAACCCGCTACCTTTTGTAACTGCAAAGCGGACTGAACAACTTTGTCAACTTCTGTCCGTAGTTGTTGATTTTGCTTGGCTAAATTTTGATTCTGATTGTTGAGAGAATCGAGCATGGCGCGGGTGGCTTGCAGCTCGGCAGCCAACTCGCGGTATACCGAAATAGGCACCGAGGGAGCATAACCATTAGCTGTAGCTTGCCCAGTGTAACTAGAGGCCGTAACGTTGCGCATTGGTGGCTTAGTATTGAGATGGGATGTCATAGGGTTGAGCTGAAATCCTACAGGGCAGCATTGGTCAATTAGTCGATTGATCTATGCCCCAGAATAGATGAAATTAGAGCAATCTAACAGCGATTCGTCAAGGAATTCGCTACAAATCTGCAAATTCAGCCCGCAAACTCAGATCCATCCATTCGTCAACGTTTGTCTTTGCATGACTATGAATCACTCTCCAGCCTCTCCAGATATGGTATCTGAGCCTGATGCGATCGCTGAATCTGCGTCACAGGTGAAGTACGGAGAACGGCAAATCGCTGAAGGACAACTGATCACTTTTCCCAATCCTCGGCTGGGACGACGTTACGATGTCAGCATCACCTTGCCAGAATTTACCTGCAAGTGTCCGTTTTCGGGATATCCTGATTTCGCTACGATTCACATTACCTATGTACCTGATCAGCGCGTGGTAGAGCTAAAAGCGCTGAAGCTGTATATCAATAGCTATCGCGATCGCTATATTTCCCACGAAGAATCGATCAACCAAATTTTGGATGATTTCGTCGCCGCTGCTGACCCTCTAGAGATCAGAGTTAAAGGTGACTTTAATCCTCGCGGTAATGTCCACACCGTAGTGGAAGTGCATCACCAGAAGGATCATTGAAGGTTAGACAATGAGGGCAACCACAAGAGTTGCCCCTACCGCATATCAACTAATGCCCGAATTTCTAGCGGGCTGATGGGGTGAGGGCTTCAGCAGCGATCGCAGGCTCAGCAGGGGAAGAGGTAGGTTGACTCAGGCGATCGAGAATTTCTAGCAACTCCCGCTCGAACGCAACTTGCGCCCGATTAGTTCTGCCACCGATATAGAAGCGTCCCTCTTTCTGCAAAGCCCAAACTTGCGAGTGAGAGACATAGCTCATCATGACGCTCAACATTAGGAGCCCAAACCCAGCGTAGACCGCCGGTATCCCTGGGTCCGCCTTGATTTGCAAACCTGTACTGCCAATTAAATCCACCACAGACAGCGTGACGCCATTCACATCGACCGCCATCCCCGAACGTACAGTGGCAACAAGCTTGCCTTGAATGTCGTAGATCAGCAGCATGCCTTGTAGATCTTTAGCTACAAGGGACACGCCAGCGCTTAGATCTGGTTTAGTAGGCACCCAGGTTCCCCAAATTCGGCCTGCCCCGCCTGTTTCTAGCTGTCCCATAGGTAAGCGAAACACGGGACTTTTGTTGAGTCGGACTTGAGCAGCGGCGATCGCCCAATCCGCCTGATACAAAGTCACGCCTTTGTGCCGCAATGGCTCGTTCACATGAATCGTCTTACGCTTAATTTCCTGTCCTTGACTATCCAGCACCGACAAGTCTGAATAAAACTGATCAATCGCGCCCTCAGGCGTATAGTCAATCCAGAAACGATTCACCCGAACTGACCAATCTTTCGGCACCTGTGCCCCCACCCAAGGCCCCGCATCCACAATGTTTTGAATCTTAAACGTGGCTCCACTGGGAATCATTTCTTGGGCCATAAAACCAGTCATGGCTCCCCAAATGGCCCCTGCCAGAATGAGCAACATGCTGGCATGTACCACAATCGGGCCAATCCGCCCTACCAATCCTTTGCGGGCATATAGCTTTTCTCCTTCTTGAAAAACTTTGTAGCGTTGCTTTTCCAAAAGAGGAACTAAAGCTTCTAGAGAACCTGTTTCCAACTCCGCACTCAGAGCTAGCTTTTGGAACTGGCGAGGCTGCTCATAAAACTTCCATTGTCGCGCTGCTTTAAGTGCCGGAAATTGGCGAGTAAACGTACAAGCGGTCAGACTGCCCCCAAACAAAATAAGGATCGCCAAAAACCACCAAGTCCGGTAGACATGATCCAACCCTACCGTTAACAGCACTTTCCAAGAGAGAAAGCCAAACAAAGCTGGGTCTTCGGGATAGTTCGCTTGATAAAAAGCGCTCGATTGGCCTTGCTCAATTACGGTACCGGAAATACTCGCCACCGCGATTGCTAAGAGCAGCATAATGGCCAACCGCAAATCTGCTAGCAGCGGCAGCAATTCTTTTTGAAAAAAGCGTTGAGGACCAGTCCTTAAATCCAAAATTTGGGATAGAAATGTATTGTCTGTAGTCATTTCTAGAAGGTTGCGGTGGGCAGAAAACGGAATAGCAGCGAAAAAACTCCAAATCCAACCAGTAAGGCTCCACTGGCAGGGGTAATCCAACTAGACCAGCGGCGGAGTTCCAGTAACTTTTTGATTGAAGCTGTAAAGGTGCCTGCCAAAATTAGCGGGGCTGAGTAACCTACTGTATAAGCCAAGAGCAGCACGCCCCCCATCACGGGGTTGTGGGTAGTAGATACCCATCCTAGTAAAGTAGCGAGGACTGGAGTGCTACAAGGAGAAGCTACCAAACCAAAGGTTAAGCCCAAGAGATAGGCGCGGACACCGGGCGGTAGATCTGAAGGAATTAGTGCAAATCCATCAAATGAAGGTAGTTGAAGCGGCAGGGCTTCTAGAAGATTCAGCCCCATAACGATGGCGATCGCACTGACAACAATAGGTAAGCCAAGACCAATTTGGCCATAAACTTGACCGAGAGCGGTTGCGGCAATGCCCAAACCTGCCAACGTGGTAGCTAATCCTAGGGAAAACCAAGTCGATTGCAGAGCTGCCTGCCAACGGCTTTTGGCTTCGTAACCTCCGATGTACCCAATGGTAATCGGCAACATCGACAGCATGCAGGGAGTCAAACTAGTCAGGAGTCCAGCCAGAAAAATGACTACAACACTCGTTAGCGTCAGATGGGTCAACTGCGTCGAAACGAGACAGTTGGCAAATTGTTCTAGTTGGTACAGTTGGGTCCGCAATAATTCAATCATGCTGAAGCTGGCTCAGTTCGCTCAAACGCTATCCTCATGATCTTATTATCGAGGTTTCCTTGAGCTAAAGGCCAGAGATTATGTGAGTGATGGCTCAATGCACTGTTCAATTAGCTTCTAGCCGAAAGTCGCTGTTCTGGCAGCGAGACAACTTCCGCCTCACTACTTTCACGCGCTACCCGAATTAATAACCCCGCCGCTAATAGGCTAGCGATCATAGAACTACCGCCGTAGCTAAACAACGGAAACGGTAATCCTGTCGTGGGTAGAGCGCCCGTTGCCACCCCGATGTTTAAGAGGGATTGCCCCACCATTAAAATCACCGCTCCGATCGCAACCAGTTGATGGACAATCTTGCGGGCTTTCAGGGCAACAAACAGACCTAACGTGCCGTAGATTGCCAGAAGCAACAACAACAGCAAGCTACCCATAAAGCCAAATTCCTCAGCAAACACTGCAAAAATAAAATCTGTGTACTGAATCGGTAAGTAAAAGAGTTTCTGCTGCGACAGCCCAAAGCCTGTTCCCCAAACTCCCCCAGAACCAACGGCCAGTAAACTTTGAATTAACTGATAACCATCCTGAGCAGGGTCAGCCCAAGGATTCAAGAAAGAAATGACTCGTCGCCGTTGATACTCTTTAATGCTGATACTCAGTGTGGCTAAAAGCAGTCCTCCTAACGCAGTCCCTCCCAAGTAAGCGTAGGGAATGCCCGCTGCCATCGCGATTAACCAAAGGGTAATGCCACACAGCGCTGTCGTGCTCAAATTAGGTTGCAACAAAATGCCCGCCAATATAGCGGCAAAAATAGCTAGCCAGCTCCATCGGTAAGTTGGGCTAAAACGGTTCCATTGCCCAAACAACCGAGCACTTTGCAGAACCAGAAATGGCTTCATTAACTCTGATGGTTGTATCGGCACAGGCCCCAAGGCCAGCCATCGCGTTGCACCATTTACGGTTGTGCCTAAACCCGGTACTAAAGTGGCAAAAATGAGGCCCAATATCAACACGACAAACCAATGTGCCATACCCAAGGCATAGCGCAGTGGAGAATGCACCAGTAGGTTAAATCCTACCAAGCCAACTAAAATCCAAAGAATCTGGCGTTTAAAGTAGTAAAGCCCATCGCCAAAATCTGCATCTGCAACCGGGTAAGAAGCAGAAAATAAAGCTGCTAGCCCAACCATCAACCATAGGAAAGTTAGCCACCGCAGGAGACGAGCCTCTAAGCTCCAACTCTGTGCAGACGTGTCAAAAAATGGGATTAGATAGCGAAGATTCACAGCAACCGTGGGTGTGCAATCAAAGAGTATCTGTCAAGAGTAGCGCAGGCGGTAGAAGAAATATAGACAATAAAAAAGAGGCCATCACGGCCTCAAGGCTTGTATTCCGAGTCGATAAAGAGTGAGAGCCTTTGTAGGCGTTGCTGAATGATTTAGAGGAGGCCAGTGTTGGTTCCGGGTCTGCCAGTTGCCAACTCAACTTTAACGATCTTGCCGCCCATTTTCATGATGCGTTGTTGCTCACGAAACCAGTTCTCGTAGGGAACTAGCTTCGTAAAATAGGTGTTCTGTAGCTCCCGCTGGGTACGAATCCGGGTTTGGCTAGGAACACAAGCCGTAACCTTGAACATGCGCATGGGTTATTTCTCCTGACTAGGTGCAGAGTTAAAGTTTGGAGATCAAAGAATTTCAAGTTCAGAATCTTAGAGATGTAGCACCAACTTCTGAGAAACCAAAGTGTTGCTGTGAAGGTGGCATCTAAGAGTCTGCTGAGGTCCGAAGAATGCTTACTGAGTCAGTTGCGACGTTGCTAGAGGCGCTATAGCAGCTAAAACGTGATGCGATCGCTTAAATCACGAATGTAATAGCGAATAAAAATCAAAGCTTCTCGATATAGAGGGGCGATCGCAAGACCCCAAAAATCCTCTAAATATGCTGAAGGCTGGGAGTCGAGAGTCAATACTAGACCGCTAAAACCAATCTACTTATGAGTTAGACAAGTCTTTAACAAGCTAGCACTCACTCTAGACTTCCCAGACCTTACAGAAGGGGTTGAGCTTTGAGTTTGAATTAAAGCTAACTCAGCACTCAGAACTCAGAATCTAGCGATTAGCTCAAGCCAGAGGAGATGTAGTCGAGGTAAACACCCATTTCCTTACCAGCATCTGCACCAACCAAGCTAGCAGTCACTTCTTTGATTGCTTGGATAGCTTGTACAGTAGCAGCGATGGGTACACCCAAGGAGTTGTAGGTTTCCTTCAAACCGTTGAGCACGCGCTCATCGAGGATGGAAGGATCGCCAGCTAGCATTGCGTAGGTTGCATAGCGGAGGTAGTAGTCCAAGTCGCGGATGCAAGCAGCATAGCGACGAGTGGTGTACATGTTACCACCGGGACGAGTGATGTCAGAGTACAACAAAGACTTAGCAACAGCTTCCTTCACGATCGCAGCTGCGTTAGCGCTGA
Source organism: Trichocoleus sp. FACHB-46 (assembly GCF_014695385.1). NCBI lineage: Bacteria > Bacillati > Cyanobacteriota > Cyanophyceae > Leptolyngbyales > Trichocoleusaceae > Trichocoleus > Trichocoleus sp. FACHB-46. The sequence goes on from NZ_JACJOD010000006.1 coordinate 635,470, forward strand.
TGGTGGTAGCTGCACGAACGCGCAGTTCACCAGATTGGAAGTAGCCCTTGAGCTTTTCCAAAGAAGCGGTGTCTAGGTACTTACCTTGAACGTCAGAAGAGTTAATAACAGCAGTAATTGCGTCTTGCATGGTTTTGCTTCCTTAAATCACGTAATCTCGAAAAGTATTTGACTGTGCGTAGGCAAGGTCAAAACCTTACTGCATTGCACCGATCACGTAGTCGAAGTAGGAGCCAGCTTCAGCAGCGTCTTCACCAGACAACAGAGAAGTAGCAACGTTCTTCAGGCCGCGGATACCTTCAGCAACGCCATCCACGGGAGTACCCAGAGACTTGTACATCTCACGAACACCAACGATACCGATTTCTTCGATGGGAGTCACATCGCCAGAAACGATTCCGTAGGTTACTAGACGGAGGTAGTAGTCGAGGTCACGCAGGCAGGTAGCGGTTAGCTCTTCGCCGTAAGCGTTTCCACCAGGAGAAACAACATCAGGGCGCTTTTGGAACAGTTGGTCGCCAGCTTGCTTAACGATGCGCTCACGAGAATCGGTCAAAACTTGAGCGATGCGGAGACGACGCTCACCAGAGGTCACAAAGCTCTTGATCCGATCTAGTTCGCCAGGGCTGAGGTAGCGAGCTTCAGCATCAGCATTCACGATGGATTTCGTGACAATACTCATTGATGGATTCCTCCAAAAGAAAAAGTAACCAGACGTGTCTAAACTGGCATTTGTAATTCAAGACGGCTGAGTGCTTACTTGCAAAGTTGCCCTAGCAGGATTTGGCAATCAGCAAATTTTTGCAACTCAACAATCTGCCTTCCGCAAATATTTTGCGGCATCAGGTTCACATTCTAAGGTTGTTCGTAATAGTTTGTAATATTACCCTCAGCTTTCCCCTTAGGAATATTACGCAGCCTATCAACCATCTCTCACAGATACACAGCAGAAATAGCGAGCCATTGGGATCGAGAAATCGCCAATGCCCGCTAGGTAGATCTATGAATCGTTATTCAGTAAATGAGAGCTTCTAACCTACCCATTTGTATGTGAGTAGGTTAGAAAAATTGCCGGAGTGTACCTACCGACTCGCTAGAGCGACTAAACGTTGCGAGAACGTCCGCCTAGGTAGGAAGGAGATAAATCAGACCAGGATTGCTTCACCAAGTCAGCATCTGCTTTGATGCTACCCAAGTAGTTACCAGCGGGCAGAGTCGGGAAGCGCTTGTAGGGAACTACGTCCTCACCGAAGTAGCGTGCGTATTCTGGGCTATCTACCATTGCTTCTACCGCACCCTTGAGACCTTGATCAGCCAACAACTTGTTGTACTGACGAATCTCTGCTTGAGTCGCTGGGGCGCGTCCCAGGATGTGACGGAAGAGGAACTCAATCACCTTCGTATTGGGATAGGGCGTGTAGAAACGACGACGGTAGATGTCAGAGCTAGCTAAAGCTCGAACAAACTCCCGCACAGGAATTTCGCTGTTCCGCAGTTTGCTTTCTAACTCAGAGCGGCGGAATTCTGCCGGAACTTGGCCGCTAAAGACATCCAACACCTGGCAGTAGATGGCATTAATGACGTTGGCTGTTTCCGTTTGGTCCATACCAGGATTCATGCGATAAATCCGGGCGGGTTTGCGGCGAGACGTACCCACGCCTACTTCTACAGATTGGCCCGATCCATTAGTAAAGGAGCGACCCAGCTCTAGGAAGAGAGGCTGCGTCTTGTCCATCTGACGAGCTTTGGTAGCCAAATCAGCCATGCTCTTAGACATCAACGGCATTTTGGTGATGTCCATGCGGGACTTGACTGGCTCAAAGCTGGGTACAACCAAGTCATCGTTTTGCTTTGTGAGTTGGTTATAGAGCTTTTCAGTGTTGGGGAAGTTAGCAGCAGGCAAAGTGGGAAAGCGGCGGTAGGGCACCGTGTCTTCACCAAAGAGCTGCCCATACTCAGCGCTGTTGACCATTGCCCCAACAAAGCCCCGGATGCCTTCAGATGCCAAGAGCTGGTTATACTTCCGAATTTCGGCTTGGTCCTTAGGGGCACGGCCTAAGAAGTGCTTCGTTCCTAACTCAATTACCTTGGTGTTGGGGTAGGGAGTGTAGAACTCTTTGATATACAGTCTAGAACCACCTAAGGCTTCAATAAATTCCTTGAGGTTGATCTCGCCGTTACCAAGTTTGCTTTCTAGAGCGGTGAATTCGTTCTGTAGAATGTACGGCTCGATGTCACGCTCGAAAATTTGCCGATAAGCAGCACGAATCACAACTGGCAAAGCTGTTTTATCCGTGGTGGTAGTGAGCTTAAAGACTTTCGTCTGTTCGCGTTGCTTATTGACGCCTTGGTTAATGCGGAATTGCAGATCGGGTTCTGTCCGTACTTGTTTAACTTCGCCCAGCTCCACAAATCTTGGCGCTTCATCAGTCTGAACTCTCGCGCCAGTTTCACCAATGCTGCCAACCCGCACAGAACGAAGAGCTAAGCCACCAGGGGTAACATAGCGCTCATAAGGAATGGTATCTTCCCCAAAAGCTTCGCTGTACTCTGGGCTGTCGAGGATGGCATCGACCAGAGCATAAAAACCTTTCTTGGCGCAGATATCGAAGTACTTGTTGGTTTCTTGACGACCGTAAGTAGGACGACCTAGCAAGCGGCGATGAATGTACTCGATCGCCTTGGTGACATAGAGTGAGGTCCAGTAAAGCTTCCGGAAGAGATCAGACTTCGCCAACTGACGGACAAACTCCCGGACTGTAATCTCGCCATTTTCCAGCTTGATTTCCGAGACTTTGAGGCGTTGGCCTTCGTACACATCGCGACCAAAGACTTGTAAGTAAGCAGCGCGAATGACTTTCTGAGTGGAGCTTTCAGCAAACTTGATGCTGGCGTTTTTGTCGTAGCGCTTGCCACTAAAGCTGGGCAGCTGATCTAGCTTGAATACCTTGGGCCCTAAAGTTCCAGGAGCAATTCCTCTGGCGGCTGGGTTGCTGAGCTGGTTGTTGATGCCAGGACCACGGTTGATTAAGATCCGGCGAGTATCTTTACCGAAAGGAGCGGGACTAGCGCTGGGGTTGCGAGTCTCTTTCGGGAAGATGGCACCGAATTGGATTTCGAGGGGATCGTTACCAGAGCCGTAAGGGTGTTGGTCAGGTAGTGGGCGATCGTACCCTGCAAAGGTTGTAAGGAACTGAGGCACCTTGCGGAAGGGAGCGCTGTAGTTAAACAGGTCTTGCTGGGGTCCCCAGTTACGACACTCTTGAGCTTCCTGACCCAAACCGCGTAGGTAGGGTACGGTTTCTTCCCCAAAGTAGTCAGAGTACTCCTGAGAGTCTACTAAGGCATCGACGAGAGCCGACAAACCACCCTTGGAAACGATAGAGAAGTAATTCTGTACTTCTTCGCGACTGCTAGGACCCCGACCGAGGAAGTGGCGGAATGCTAGTTCTAGAGCGCGGCTATTGATATAGGGTTCAAAAAAGTTTTTGCGATATAGAGGTGATTTACCCAAGCGGCGAACAAATTCCCTCATGGAAATGTCGCCATTCTTAACCTTGGACTCTAGGTCAGAAATGGATAACGAGTAAGCGCGGGTAATATCACGCTCAAATACTTGGCGATAAGCTGCTTTAACAATTTCTTGTTTCTCAGAAGCAGAAAGACCCGGCTTCATTGCATACTTGGGTCTACGCTCAGCAGCATTGAAGTAGATCTGAGGCAGTTGTAGCCCTTGCAAATCACCAGATTGGCGTTGACGGATTTTGTCAGAGGGGCTAGGAGCCTTAAATTCGTTGATTAAGACATCGAAGTACTGACTGACAACATTGGTTCCGTTCTCATCTTTGCGGAAGTAACCCAGGGCTGCTTGGCGCATTTCTTGCAACGCCACAATGGTTGCTTCACCAGAGCAAGCATTCTCGATGATTTCTCGCAAGCCACGGGTGTTGACTGCAATGATGTTGGGGTCGCCAGCGACGATCGCGTAGGTCACATAGCGTAGGAACCAGCTCAAGTCTCTGAGAGACTTTTGCATGTTGCTAGGGCCATAACGGGCGACGTTAATGGGCCTAAAGTTTGCTGGGGCTGGGCCACCACCAGAAGCGCTAAATAGCGATCGCAATCCCTCTAAGAAGCCACCACCGCTAGATACATAAGTCGCGGTACCCAGCTTCATAGCTTCTCGAACATCACCAACTTCCATGCCGCCAGCAGTCGCCATCGCGGTTTCCCTAGGCTTCTCCAGGTAAGCCATCGGTGAACCACCGACGAAAATGCGGTTAGCGGCACGAGAAACGATAATTTCTGAATTTTGAGTTAACGTTTCTGCAATTTCGAGGCGTTTGAGTCCAGAGTTGAAATAGCTTGTTAGCTCGCCCAACTCGGTCGTGCCTAAAAAGCGGTCTTGCTGTTCAGCTTGCGAAATTGTTGCAACTGGTACGGTTTGATAAAGTTGCGGGCGCGCAACCGAGCTTCCACCACTTGCCTTAACACTCATTGGATTTCAAAAGCTCCCTTCAGATCATTAATGCGTTGAACCTGACCAGAGTGCCACTTGGCAACCATCCACAAGCCGATTCTCTACGAGGTTCATTCAACAAAAGAACAAGGCTTCTGGAAAAAGTTAATAAAACGACTGCCTAGGGTCAACCAGCTCAGTTTTTAGATTAAAACGTTTCGGACGCTCCACAGGGCTTTATTAAAAAGTGTGTAGAGTCCTGTTGATAGGTTTACGGTGCGATCATACGAGATCTAGGTAAGACACCTGAGAAAAAAGATAAGTTTTGTTACTTTGGTTTTAGTCACTCGTGACAAATTCCTCTGACCCCATAAGGCATTCAACCGTTTTGCGATTTTGGAAATATGAGAGGCGATCGCAACTGAATTGAAAACAGCTATCTCAGCAATTAGAAGGGGAAACTTAATGTTTCTTTACGTGACAGAGGGCGATATATAGAAGGCGAGAGTTAGGAGTCAGGAGTTAGAAAAACTGGTTTTTGTTTTTTAGCTTTTTTGGCTCTCAACTTCTAACTTCTAAAATTCTGGCTCCTGACTTCTGACTACTCACCTCTAACTCCTCACCCCTGTAACAACGCCAAGACATTCGCTAAACTCAATCTTGCTGCGATTTTGCTCATCATGTCAGATTCTCAAACGGTTAGCGCTGCGGTTGCCAAACTCTACGATACTTACCCATTTCCCCCAGAACCACTGCTGGATGAACCACCTCCGGGCTACAACTGGCGCTGGAACTGGGTGGCAGCCTACAACTTTTGTACTGGGCAAAAACCTCAAAAGCAAAATGTACGGATTTTGGACGCAGGCTGTGGCTCTGGCGTAGGCACCGAATATTTAGTGCATTTGAATCCACAAGCTCAAGTGGTTGGGATTGATCTCAGCGCTGGGACGCTAGCCGTTGCCAAAGAACGCTGTCAGCGATCTGGAGCCGATCGCGTGGAATTTCATCACCTCAGCATTTATGACGTGGCTCAAGTTCTAGGAGAATTTGACCTGATCAACTGTGTGGGCGTACTGCACCATTTGCCTGACCCGATTCGTGGCATTCAAGCATTGGCTCCTAAACTCGCTCCCGGCGGTTTGATGCATATATTCGTCTACGCTGAATTGGGACGTTGGGAAATTCAACTAATGCAAAAAGCGATCGCGCTGCTGCAAGGCGATCGCCGAGGCGACTACAAAGATGGCGTGCAAGTAGGACGACAGATTTTTGCGGCGCTACCCGAAAACAATCGGCTGGTGAAGCGAGAAAAAGAGCGCTGGTCTCTAGAAAACCAAAAAGATGAGTGCTTTGCGGATATGTACGTGCATCCGCAAGAGGTGGACTACAACATCGAAACTTTGTTTGAGCTGATTGATGCTTCTGGATTGGAATTTTTGGGCTTCTCCAATCCTCGGCAATGGCAGCTAGAGCGATTACTCGGCAAAGCGCCAGACTTAGTTGAACGAGCTGAAGGACTGAGCGATCGCGAAAAGTATCGCCTGATCGAACTGCTCGATCCTGAATCAGTCACCCACTACGAATTTTTCTTGGCGCGACCCCCCCTACCGAAAGCGGATTGGTCACAGGATGCCGCTCTACTAGCTGCCATTCCAGAACGTAGCCCCTGTATGGATGGCTGGCCCAGCCAATGCTTGTTTAACTACGACTATCAAATTACGAATTTATCGGCAGCAGAGTTCGAATTTATTCAAGCTTGCGATGCCAATGCAAGCCAGCAGCGGACCGTTCAAGAGATTTTGGCCGAGCTAACATTAAAAGTGGACCAAGTGCGATCGCTAGTTGACCAGCAATTGATTTTGCTCACTCCAGGTCAATCGATAGCGCAGTCATAAGCATTTGGCCATTTCGGCTCGAATGAGCGTCAGTCAGGCAGATTATCTAGAATTCCTCATCTTAGTGCTCGATTTTCAGCATTAAGTATTGTTACCACCCCGTGATATGATCTGTCCTGGCTGATCCCAGTCAAGTTAAATATCTGGACTCGTTTCAGAGTTTTGTGACCTTGTCAGACCCAACGCTGGAACCAACACCTGTAAGCGGAGATTTGCAACCTAGCGATTCTCCAGCGACAGAACCTAACACCTCCATGCAGGAGTATTATCGGCTACAGCAAGAACTGCTAGTCATAACACTGGTTGCAACGGCAGTGATCTTCGGTTTTGTCTGTTTTTTTTATTCTCTGAACATTGCCCTCAACTATTTGATTGGGGCGTGCACAGGTGTGGTTTACTTAAGACTGTTGGCTAAAAACGTTGAGCAGCTTGGCAATAGCAAGAAGCGTGTGGGCAACACCCGGCTCGCTCTTTTTATTGGGTTGATTGTAATAGCAACTCAGCTAAATCAACTGCAAATTATCCCAATCTTTTTGGGATTTCTGACCTATAAAGTGGCGCTCCTCGTTTACGTGTTGCGAATTACATTCATCCCTGACCCCAAGTAGGTTGGGCGATTCTTAGAATTCTCCACTCTAATCTCTGGGGAACCTCCTGAATGGACATGCTGTATTTTGATGCCTTTAACTCCTTCCGCCTAGCTGAGTTGGAAGTAGGACGACATCTTTACTGGCACCTCGGCAACCTCAAGTTGCACGGGCAGGTATTTATTACCTCCTGGTTTGTGATTGGACTTCTCGTTCTGTTTTCCTTAGCAGCAACCCGTAATGTCCAAAGAGTGCCGTCAGGACTGCAAAACCTGATGGAATATGCTTTGGAATACATTCGCGATATTGCTAAGACTCAAATTGGTGAGAAAGACTATCGCCGCTGGGTGCCGTTTGTTGGCACATTATTTCTCTTTATCTTCCTGTCAAACTGGTCGGGTGCACTTGTTCCTTGGAAGCTGATTAAGCTATCAGAGGGTGAGTTGGGCGCACCGACTGCTGACATCAACACGACAGTGGCATTTGCCTTGCTGACCTCCTTGGCATATTTCTACGCAGGGATTAGCAAGAAGGGCTTGGGTTACTTTGCTCACTATGTTGAGCCTGTACCCATCATGTTGCCTTTCAAGATTTTGGAAGATTTCACCAGGCCGCTCTCCCTAAGCTTCCGTCTCTTTGGCAACATTCTGGCTGATGAACTAGTTGTAGGAGTTCTCGTACTCTTAGTTCCTCTGTTCGTGCCGTTGCCAGTGATGGTGCTGGGTCTGTTTACCAGTGCGATTCAGGCGTTGATTTTTGCAACCCTAGCCGCCGCTTACATTGGTGAAGCTGTGGAAGAGCATGGGCATGGTGGTGAAGAGCATGGGGGACACGCTTAAATCCCTCAGTTGAGGCGTAGCCTATTACGCCTATCTATAGCCCGGTACTATCGCAGAAATTGCTTGGTTTAAGTAGTTGCGATCGGTGATTTAGGGCAGCGTGAAAATCACGTATCTGCTAGTTAACGTACACCTGTTATTTCTGCATTCAAGATAAGGACACTCATCATGGATCCATTAGTTTCTGCTGCTTCTGTTTTGGCTGCTGCTCTAGCTGTTGGTCTAGCTGCAATTGGCCCTGGTATCGGTCAAGGTAATGCTGCAGGTCAAGCAGTCGAAGGTATTGCTCGTCAGCCCGAAGCAGAAGGTAAGATTCGCGGTACTCTCCTGCTCAGCTTGGCGTTCATGGAAGCGCTCACCATCTACGGTCTGGTAGTTGCTCTCGTTCTATTGTTCGCTAACCCCTTCGCTTAAGGCTTTTGGTTACTGATTCCGTAGAGATGTGGTCAGCGATCGCATCTCTACACCTAACTATTTTCTAGTTCTAGCCCAATTCAAGCTTGACCCTGCTTGGCAACGGGAAACACGTAATTATGATGCATTCGACAATTTTACTGGCTGCGGAAACTGCTAAACAGGGTGGGTTATTCGATCTCGATGCCACGCTACCGTTAATGGCGTTGCAGTTTCTGGCTCTAGCCACCGTCTTAAACGCGATTTTTTACAAGCCTCTGAGTAACGCGATTGACGGTCGGAACGAGTATATTCGTACCAACCAAGCGGAGGCCAAAGAACGCTTGGCTAAAGCAGAGCACCTCACCAAGCAGTATGAGCAAGAGCTAGGGGAAGCCCGCCGGAAGGCTCAAGCGATTATTGCTGAGGCTCAAGCTGATGCTCAAAAAATTGCGGCTCAGATGATCGCGGCAGCACAACAAGAAGCCCAAGCTCAACGAGAACAGGCTCAGCAAGAGCTCGATCAGCAAAAGCAAGTAGCGATGCAATCGTTAGAGCAGCAGGTTGATGCTCTCAGTCGCCAGATTTTAGAAAAGCTACTCGGCCCTCAGTTGGTTAAGTAGATCTAGCTCAAGCGTTGGGAGATGGAATCGGGGAATCGCGGCAGCTTCAGTCGTGGTTTGTAGCTCTGGTTAGCGACCAGACTTTGGCATGAGCAGCGCAGTTATGGATGAGTATCATGGGGACTTTTTTATTACTAGCAACGGCAGGTAGTGCAGCTGCCTCCGAATTGGTAGAGGCAACTGAGGAAGGTGGGTTTGGTTTAAATTTCGATATTTTAGAAACCAACCTAATCAACCTCGCCATCATTATTTTTGTGCTGTTCTATTTCGGGCGGAAGTTCTTGGGCGGTATCCTGACAGAGCGTCGCTCGGCAATTGAAACAGCGATTCAGGATGCAGAGAAACGCCAGCGAGAAGCTGCGTCCGCTCTGGCAGGACAACAGCAAAAGCTAGCTCAAGCGCAAGCTGAGGCAGAACGCATCCGGGCGACAGCGGAGCAAAACGCTCAAACCGCCAAGGAAGCAATTCTGGCTCAAGCAGCACAAGACGTGGAGGTGATACAGGTCACTGGGGTTCAAGGAACGAATGCTGACCAAGAGCGGGCGATCGCAGAACTGCGTCAACGAGCAGCAGCTTTGGCGGTGCAGCGGGTTGAATCTCAGATTGGTAACTACTTAAACGACGGTGCCCAACAACAGTTGATTGATCGCAGCATTGCGCTGTTAGGAGGCAACTCATGAGAGACAGCATTGTAGTGGGTCAAATCGTCGAGCCCTATGCTCAGGCTCTGATGTCAGTTGCCCAATCCAACAACATTGTTGACCGCGTGGGTGAAGACGTTAGCGCTTTACTAGAGCTGCTGACCAGCTCGGAAGATTTGCGTAATTTTCTGGCGAATCCTCTAACCAAGGCTGACGTAAAAAAGTCAGTTTTACAGCAGGTGACTGGCGATCAATTGCATCCTTACACTCGCAACTTCCTCAGCCTGTTAGTTGATCGAGGCCGCATTCTCTTCATTGAGGGCATTTGTAAGCAGTACCAGGCTTTGTTGCGTAAGCAAAACCAAACTGTTCTGGCTGAAGTGATTTCTACTGTAGAGCTCAATGAAGAGCAACAGCGATCTGTGCGAGAGAAAGTGACAGCGATGACCAATGCTCGCCAGGTTGAGCTTGCAACCAAGATTGACCCAGACCTAATCGGTGGCGTCATCATTAAGGTGGGTTCACAAGTGGTTGATGCAAGTATCCGGGGTCAGCTACGACGTATTTCTCTCCGTTTGAGTAGTGCCGCCTAGGCTCAAACAACGACCTATCCTTCATCCCTCATCCTTAGTAAAAGAGCAATTCTCATGGTAAGCATCAGACCTGACGAAATTAGCAATATTATTCGGCAGCAGATTGAGCAGTACGACCAAGAAGTTAAAGTCTCCAACGTTGGTACAGTATTGCAGGTTGGAGACGGCATTGCCCGGATCTACGGTCTAGAACAGGTAATGGCAAGCGAGTTGCTAGAGTTCCAAGACGGGAGTGTCGGCATCGCCTTCAACCTAGAAGAAGATAACGTCGGTGCCGTGCTGATGAGCGATGGCCGCGACATTCAAGAAGGTAGTTCTGTTACTTCTACTGGGAAAATTGCTCAGATCCCAGTGGGTGATGCGATGATTGGTCGCGTCGTCGATGCTCTGGCTCGCCCTCTTGATGGCAAAGGTGATATCCAGACCAGCGAAACTCGTCTGCTAGAGTCTCCTGCACCTGGCATCATTGAGCGGAAATCTGTGTATGAGCCGATGCAAACTGGGATTACCGCGATCGATGCGATGATTCCCATCGGTCGGGGCCAGCGGGAGTTGATCATTGGTGACCGCCAAACCGGTAAGACTGCGGTTGCGCTTGACACCATCCTGAACCAGAAGGGCGAAGATGTAATCTGCGTTTACGTTGCGATCGGTCAGAAAGCTTCTACCGTTGCCAACGTGGTGAACGTGCTGCGTGAGCGTGGCGCTCTCGACTACACCATTGTGGTTGCTGCAAACGCGAACGACCCCGCTACCCTCCAGTGGTTGGCTCCTTACACCGGAGCAACCTTGGCTGAGTACTTTATGTACAAAGGCAAAGCAACCTTGGTGGTCTACGATGACTTGTCCAAGCATGCTCAAGCGTATCGCCAAATGTCTTTGCTGCTGCGTCGCCCACCCGGACGGGAAGCTTACCCCGGAGACGTATTCTACTTACACTCCCGCTTGCTAGAGCGTGCAGCTAAGCTCAGCCCTGAGTTAGGTGAAGGTAGCATGACCGCGCTGCCCATCATCGAAACCCAAGCAGGTGACGTATCTGCTTACATTCCTACCAACGTAATCTCGATTACCGATGGTCAGATCTTCTTGTCTTCTGACTTGTTCAACGCAGGTTTACGCCCCGCTGTAAACGCAGGTATTTCGGTATCTCGTGTGGGTTCTGCGGCTCAAATCAAAGCCATGAAGCAAGTGGCTGGTAAGGTGAAGCTGGAACTAGCTCAGTTTGCTGACCTAGAAGCATTTGCTCAGTTTGCATCTGACTTGGATAAAGCAACTCAAGACCAGTTGTCCAGAGGACAGCGTTTGCGTGAACTGCTGAAGCAGCCGCAAAACTCCCCCATTCCTGTGAACGAGCAAGTTGCTCTGATTTATGCAGGGATTAACGGTCATCTAGATGATGTACCTGTTGATAAAGTTACCAGCTACGTAAAGAGCCTGCGGGAATATCTCAGAACCAGCAAGCCTCAGTATGCTGAAATCATTCGCAACCAAAAGACGCTGAACGCTGAAGCGGAGCAAATTCTGAAGGAAGCGATCGCTGAATCGAAGCAAGCATTCATGGCAGCTGCGTAGGAGATGAGCCATTAGCGGTTAGCCAGTGGTGGCTTAGTCTTCAAACACTAGTAGCTCATGGCTAATCGCTGATCGCTAATGGAGGGAAATAACTATGGCAAATCTCAAAGTCATTCGCGATCGCATTCAGTCGGTCAAAAATACCAAAAAAATCACGGAAGCAATGCGCCTTGTGGCTGCTGCTAAAGTGCGTCGAGCTCAAGAGCAGGTAATCGCAACCCGTCCCTTTGCTGATCGCTTGGCACAGGTGCTGTACGGTTTGCAAACTCGCCTACGGTTTGAAGATGTAGACCTACCTCTGCTGAGAAAGCGCGAAGTCCGTACTGTGGGTCTGTTAGTGATTTCGGGCGATCGCGGTCTCTGTGGAGCTTATAACTCCAACGTAATCCGCCGAGCTGAAAATCGGGCCAAAGAGCTGAAAGCAGAAGGCCTAGATTACAAGTTCATCATGGTTGGCCGCAAATCCTCGCAGTACTTTCAGCGCCGGGACCAACCGATCAGCGCTAGCTACACAGGTTTAGAGCAAGTGCCCACGGCTCAAGAAGCCTCGGAAATTGCAGATGAAATCTTGTCGCTGTTTCTCTCAGAGACTGTCGATCGTATTGAGTTGGTTTACACCCGCTTTGTGTCTTTGATTAGCTCTCGGCCTGTGATTCAGACGCTGTTGCCTCTTGATCCTCAGGGTTTAGAGACACCCGATGATGAGATCTTCCGGTTGACCAGTCGCGGTGGACAGTTCCAAGTAGAACGCTCCAGAGTTAGCGCTGAAGCCAGAGCGCTGCCTCGCGACATGATCTTCGAGCAAGATCCAGTACAAATCTTGGATGCTCTCTTGCCTCTGTATCTGAACAATCAGTTACTACGGGCTTTGCAAGAGTCGGCGGCTAGTGAACTGGCAGCTCGAATGACGGCCATGAACAATGCTAGTGAAAACGCTAGTGAGTTGATTAGTGGTTTGACTTTGTCCTACAACAAAGCGCGTCAGGCTGCGATCACTCAGGAAATTCTAGAGGTAGTTGGTGGAGCTGAAGCTCTTGGCTAAACACTAATAGAAACCCTACTTGAAAAGGAATTAAAAATGCGTCTGAGCTAACTCAGGCGCATTTTTAATGAGGGAATAACCTTCCTAATCCGCTGGATCAGTCTCAAAGCTTGGTCAAAGGACGTATCAACTTAGTGTTAAATAATGAACTTATCTTAAAATCTCTTAAATTTAGAGATGGCTTTTCAATCCAGCGATAGCTAGGAATAGCCAGCAAAGTAGTTAACCCCAAGGAAAGAAGAAAATAGACGGAGAATCCGTATTTGTTAACCTTAAAGAAGGCAAGAATTTGTTGTATAGGAAACGCATAAATATATAACCCGTAAGAAAAGTCTCCATATCGATCAAAATGACTAAAAGGGAGTTCACAGGCAAGCCAAAAAATCACGTAAGAGAGTGATGGACCTAGTAGAAGTGCAAAGATAGGCTGATGAATGCCACAAATTATACTTATTAGTGTTAATACAGCAGAAAAAATAAAGATACGCGTACTAAAAATTATATCTTTTGAATATAAAAATAAAACAGAGCCGGAAAAGAAATACATCATCATTCTTAAACCTTCTTTGTCCGCTAGTAAATTAGAAAATTTGGCTCCTGTACCAGGGATTAGACTTTCTAATGTGTATCCTCCCCATAAAAATATAAATATTCCAATCACAAAGACTCTAGCTGACTTTAGAATATGCAATCTGCCTAGAATGCCGATTGCTAGGTAGCACTTAAATTCATATATCAATGTCCACAGAGAGCCGTTGAAGGCGGAAGGAAACGGAATATTATTCAAGAGACCAGCAACGCCATATTGGTTCATTCTGAGAAGGAAATTTACCTTGATGTAGTTAATAGGATTGTCTATTTTAGACTGGAAATAGTTATTCAGATTGCCATGTGTAGCAAGATAGACAATAGGAGCAAAAAATAGAATGGTTATTAACAAACACACCCAAAAACCTGGAAATATCCTGAGAAATCGATGCCATAAAAAACGTGAGATCGATACAGATCTAATATAGCTACGTGTGATTAAGAAGCCGCTGATAATGAAGAAGCAATCAACTGCAAGTTCTCCGTAGCTTCCTTGAAATACTTTAAATATCCTTTCAGAACCAAAGCCTCCTAAAACAAATGAATGTGAGAACACAACCAGGGCTGCGAACAAAAATCTTAAAAACCCTAAGCTATTCTTTTTAGATTCAAAAACTTGGCTTAAATTGCGCATAGACTTTGATTGTTCATAGTGATTTTAGTGGAGTACAGAAATCCTTGGTATGAGAAGTAATTTAGCAAATTTTAATGCCTGACGTTAGTCACTCCAAGCTGATAAAGGGCCTAGGATTTTTTTGTGCTCTAGCTCTAAAATGGGAAGTACTTAAGTATGAAAAATGCAATACCCGATTCGTCTCGTGAAATAATAGACAAGAGTAGTTGTTTTGTTGAGGTATATTTACCTCGCATTATTGGTTTATGTCCCAAACTTACAAAGTTCAAATTCAGCATCAGGGCAACAGCCATGCTTTAGAAGTGCCAGCCGATCGCACCGTTCTGGAGGTAGCTACAGAAGCAGGCGTGGAACTGCCCAGTTCTTGCAATGCTGGAGTCTGCACTACCTGTGCTGCGCAGATTACAGAAGGTAACGTTGAGCAGGGTGATGGCATGGGAATTAGTCAAGAGCTACAGCAACAAGGTTATGCACTTTTATGCGTAGCTTATCCTCGCTCTGACCTCAAGATTGAAACTGAGAAAGAAGACGTTGTATATCATCTGCAATTTGGGCAATTCCAAGAGCGCAAGTAATTTCTTATTCTGAGATAAAAGCTTGCTTCAGGTTAGAAGTAGCCAGTTGCTAACTTCTCCAAAGTTAACCGTACTCAGCGGCAATGTGGCATAAACTAATACAGCGTTGGAATCAGCAACTATGACGACCCACTTTATTACGGCTGAAATCGATCTGCAAGAGTGCCCAGTAGCGATGCATCAAGCGATTGAGGCAGAACTGCAAAAGCGAGGTCAACCCTTGCGTTGGGCAGTTACCGATGTAAATGTAGAGCAACAAAAAGCCTATATTGATGCGATCGTAACCTCTGATGCAGCTACGTCTGAGACTGTAATCACGGCTTGATTCAGCGTCCCTACACTGTTTTACTAATTGTTCCAACCGGGATTGGAGCGGCGATCGGGGGTTATGCAGGCGATGCTCTGCCTGTAGCCCGAGCGATCGCCCAAGTTGCGGATTGCCTGATCACCCACCCCAACGTGCTCAATGGCGCTCAGCTTTATTGGCCCTTACCGAATGTACTGTATGTCGAGGGGTACGGGCTTGATCAGTTTGCCTCAGGACAATGGGGCTTGCGATCGGTGCATCAAAACCGAGTCGGGTTGGTTCTTGATCAAGGCATTGAACCAGAGTTGCGAGTGCGACAGCTACAAGCCGCCGATGCCACTCGCGCTACCTTAGGTTTGAACTTAACTGATTATGTCGTGACTGATGCTCCTTTAGGGGTGGAGTTACGCACTGCGGATTCGGGAGCTACTTGGGGCACAATTCAGAACCCGGATAGTTTGCTACGAGCGGTTGAACGACTGATTACGCAGGCACGAGCTGAGGCGATCGCAGTCGTGGCTCGGTTTCCGGATGATGTCGATAGCGAAGCGCTGCAACAGTACCGTCATGGGCAAGGCGTTGATCCCTTGGCAGGTGCAGAAGCGGTGATCAGTCACTTGGTAGTCCGAACCTTTCAAATTCCCTGTGCTCATGCGCCTGCTTTGGCACCGCTACCCCTAGATCCAGAAATTTCTCCCCGTTCTGCTGCGGAAGAGTTGGGCTACACCTTTTTACCTTGTGTGTTGGCAGGACTCAGCCGAGCGCCGCAATTTACAACTCAGTGTTCTCCCCACATCAAGGATGAAAGTGAAATCTGGTGCGATCGCGTGGACGCAGTCGTCATCCCTGAAACAGCCTGTGGTGGTAGCGCTGTGTTAAGTTTCAGCCACTCTCAAGCTCAAATCATTACGGTGCGTGAGAATCAAACTAAAATGCGGGTGCCGCCATCTCGGTTGGGCATCAAAGCCATCCAAGTGAGCTCTTATTTAGAGGCTCTTGGCGTGTTGGTAGCGCATCGAGCTGGCATTAGTCCGACTATGCTTCAGCCTCACGTTGCACCCATTCGTCACTTGGCCTGAAATCTAGTCTGAAACAGGTGTAACTGAATTTAGGTTTTCGTTAAGCTGTAACGGATCGACTATTTCTAGACCCTGTTGGTGTAGTAGTTGAGTTGTAACTTAGCCTTTCCCTAGTTTTGTGGCAAATCAGCTTCCTCAAACTCCCGAAACCGAAACTCTAACCCGCGTCCAAGTTTTAATTGCGATGGGCGTCACAGCTTTATTTTTGTTGATGGTTGCCAAGATTTGGCAGCGAGTGGGTGGGGTTCCTCTGCTACCACTGGATTGGATGGGAAATGCTCCCTTCTGGGGGATCGGACTTGGCTTAGGAATTTCTGCAACCAGCGCAATCATTTATCGCCTTTGGCCTGCTTATCGCCAAAGTGCAAATCTTTATCTAGACCTCGTGATTAAGCCTTTGGCTTGGCCTGATTTGGTTTGGTTGGGCCTTTTGCCTGGACTAAGCGAGGAACTGCTGTTTCGTGGCGTGATGCTACCCGCGTTGGGATTTGATCTGACAGGTTTAGCTCTTTCCAGCTTATGTTTTGGGGTACTACACCTCAGTAGTCCTAAAAATTGGCCCTATATGCTCTGGGCTATGGCCATTGGGGCGGTATTAGGGCTTAGTGCTCTCATTACAGGCAATTTGCTTGTGCCTTTAGCGGCTCATATTGTGACTAATTTGATTTCTGGCTGTGTCTGGAAGTGGCACAGTGATCAGAAGCCTAATCCTTCCGTTTGAGCTTAGCTATTACTTAAAGGGAAAACCTAGAACAGCGGCAGCAAATGGCTGCGCCTAAAATCTGAGTCCTGCTAAACCACTAGCGTTTTCTCGATGAATGCAACCATCAGCGATCGCATCGCGCAGAATGGCTACCAAAGACCGATCGCGATCGCTCAGGCTGCCTCGCTCTAACAAACGATGAATTTGAGTTTCAGCAGCAGGTGAGAGAACTCCGGAGGAGAGCGCGTTGCGAACAAAAAATTCAACGCTATCGGTCCTCAAACTGTTATCAGTGGCACTGCTTAAATTCAACATAATTTGATTAAACGAGAACCGAGGGAATGGCGGACAAAAACTTAGCTTCACTTCCACTTCCCTATATTCCTGAATGATTCTCTAAGCTTGCACCCTGCGAATGGGCGATTTCGTGAAGATTGTATGAAAAACAATAGTTGTAAGAATAAAGATTAGGAAGCAAGACAAGCATGAAAAAACCTCTCCTTTATGGGGAGAGGTGTAGTCTGGAGTGAAATTTAAATCAGAGAAATCAATTAACCGACAGCGATCGCCCCAGCAGCAGCAGAAGCCAATGCGGAGACAGCAGCGGTACCGAATAACCACCAGGCAGCAGTAGCAGCGGCTTTACGGGTTTCTTCAGCTTGATGCTGCGCTTGTCGCTTCAGGTCATCCAGGCGGCGTTGAGCTTCGTGTTGGATGCGTTCAGCCCGCTGGAGGACACTGTTTCTGGCCCCTTCAATTTGGTCGATGATGCGATTGGCATCTGCTTCCGAGATGTCTTCGCGGGAACTGAGCAGCGCCACCAAAGTACCGCGATCGAACTGACCGAGACGTGACCGCAGCGCATCAAATCCAGCTTGTGGATCATCGAACACGGTGCGTAGATCGCGCTTGATGCCTTCGTAGTTCAGTTCTGGACGGTCCAAGGCATTCAAGTAGTTGCGGATGCGACCAAAGATGCCGTCGATCACCGATTGAATCTGGTTCTGGATGTTCTGGATTTGCGCTTGCACTTGCTCCCGAACGGAGAGGACTTGATCAACGATGCGGCTGGCTTCTGCCTCAGTCATGTCAGAGCGCTGAGACAACAGAGCCACGATGGTCGAGCGATCTACATGGGAGAGGCGATCGCCTAGGCTACCCAACCCAGCGCGGGGGTCGCTGAGCAGCAATTGTAAGTCACGCTTAATCCCTTCTGGATTGAGTTCTTCTTTGTCGGTATTACGCAGGTAGTTTTCCAGGGTGGCTTGGAAGTCACGCACACGCTCTTGAGTCCGAGCAGCCAAACGACGCGGCGCTCTGACAATGCTGCGGATCGCTTCTTGGGTTTGATCTACCAGGCGATTGGCTTGCTCTTCGCTGATGTCTGGGCGTTGGCTCAGCAATCGCACCAACGTTTCGCGATCGACTTGAGACAAGCGTCTTCTCAGCGCCAGAGTACCTTCTTTGGGATCGTGCAACAGAGTTTGCAGATCGCGCTGGATGCCTACTGGATCGAGTTCTTGCAGGTTAGTGTTCCGCAGGTAGTCGGCGATCGCAGTGGTGGTTTTGTCGTATTGCTCTTTGGTCTTGCCTACAACAATCTGGGGCGCATGGGTAATGTTGTTCCAGTTGCTTTCGACTTGATCAAAGATACGATTGGCTTCTTCCTCACTAATGTCGGGACGTTGAGCCAACAGTTTGACAAAGGTATCGCGATCAACGGCGGAGAAACGCCAACGTAAGGCTCTGAAGCCAGCTTGGGGATCATCCAGTAAAGTTTGCAGATCGCGCTTGATGCCTTCAGGGTTGAGTTCGGAGCGACCTGTGTTTTGCAGGTATGACTCCAGACGTTGCCGCAACTCAGTCGCTTTTGATTCCGCTTGGTCTTGCACAGACTGAGCGTTGCCCAAAACGCGATCGCGAGTGCTTTCGAGTTGGCTAACAATGTGATCAGCTTCTTCCTGACTCAGGTCTTGGCGCTGAGCCAGCAACTGGACCAAGGTATCGTGGTCAAAGTGGTTCAGGCGATCGCGCAATTCTTCATAACCCGCTTCAGGATCTTCTAGCAGAGTTTGGAAGTCTCGCTCAATGCCTTCGGGGCTGAGTTCAGCTTTGCCAGTAGAGCTCAGATAATTCTCGACTCGACTGCGAAGATCCTGCGATTCCTCTTGATCCGCAGCAATCGTGGCAGTGGTGAGAACTTCTTGGCGAATGCTTTCCAGTTCGTCGGCAATATCTCCCACTCGAGCAGGAGAGAGATCGCCCCGCTGAGTCAACAGATCCACAAAGTAGCTGCGGTTCAACTGTTCTAGTTGCCGCTTCACCACACCAGGATCGGCTTGCGGATCGTAGATAACGTTGCGGAATTCGTACTTAATTGTTTCTCGATTCAAATGCCAAGCATAGGAATTGAGGATGTAGTTTTCGATATCCGCTCGGATAGGGTTGAAAGGGAGGGCAGGCGCTTTTTCAGCGACTTGGCTACCTACTTTATTAGCTTGCTCGCCCAGCTTATCTTTGAAGCCTTGTAACTGACCCATCACCTTCTCAACATCAAGGTCAGAAAGGTCAGTGCGGCTCAGGACAGTGCCAGAGAGGGCAGTCATACCAAACTGAGCAGCTCGCCCAATCAAGCCAGGAGGTTGCTGCTGTTGGCTGCCACCTTGATTAGAACGGCGGATCTCCGCAATCAGTTGATCAAGTTTGTTGCTGAACTCGTTGGAACGTAGGTTTTCTGGCTGAGCCGAAGAGAGATAATCTCGCAATTGGCCCATCAGATCTTGCTGACCTTGCTGGCTCAGCACTTGCTGCCATACGCCTTCTAACTGATCCACGATGCGGTTGATATCGCGCTTGGAAAGATCGGTGCGGCTGCTAACTAAGTTGACAAAGGTTTGGCGGTCGATGTGACTGAGGCGATCGCGTAGAGATTCCCCCACACCACCAGCACTCTGAGCCAAAGACTTTAGCTCTGGGGTGTTCACTAAGTTTTCAAACTCGCCCCGAATCCGCGAAATATCCAATTCAGACGGCTTCAAGCGATCGAGATAGTCTTCAATGGTTTCGCGAATGCTGACTGGGTCCATACCGACGGTAAGTTCCCGGCGCACGGCTGCGGCTGCGGCTTCTGCGGTTGCTACCACTTGGTCACTCGCAGATTTACCCGCGATCGCGGCAGTTGCAGTGCCCAGCACCGCTTGGAACCCTGAGGTGGCCGTGTTAACCACCGAACCAATTAAGGAACCGACCGTTGAGGAGCTCACCCACACTAGCAGCGTGAAGTAAGCAGCCCAAATGACCAGACCAACAATTGCGCCTAAAACAGCATTTTCAATCAAGCTCAGCTTAACGGCGAGTAAGCAAGCAATGAATAAGGTAATGGTGACCGTGATCAGAGTCCATAGGCCCACAGCAGTACCGATTTTGCGGATCGTGCCGCCCAAACTGCCTGAATCTTTGTGGCTGGAATGGCTAGAGTGGCTGGATTGATTGTCGTCAGATTGGTGGCCTAAATAAGAAATTCCTGCGGCTACAGAAAGGTTGGTTAAAACTAATTGAATGGCAAAGGCTAAGACTAGCCCTGCGATCAAAGCTACAAAAAATTGGGGACCTGAAAAGACAAGTGCGGCTTCTTCAGGAGTGGTGACTGATCCATCCACTGGCACTTGCGCAATCCAGAATTGCCCCTGGAATAATTCCCGTGCAATTCCTATATTGTGAAACATGATTTTCCCTCGTTAAGGCTAAGATCCACGCAAATCTGAGCTTGCCTGCATCCCAGCGCTATATTTCTGCAAAACTAATAACCCTCACGCTCAGAATCTCCGACTCAGAGGGTACAAAGCATCTCTCCGAAGTCTGAAATGAACTCTATAGGCGGATAAAGTTATGCAGCGAGGATTTCTAAGGACGTATTTCTTACGGAAGGCGAACCAGGGGATCAGAATTTGCTGCTAGTTCAAGACTTTTTTACTAACCAAACTATGTCGTCACGAAACCTTGTGATTCGCTAGAGGCGAGAAAAATGTGGTGGGGTCTACACCTGCTTTCTGTGCTGCTGCTAGAGCGATCGCGGGAGGAAAAATCCGATGTTCTTGCACTTGAATCCGAGCTTGCAGCGTCGCTGGAGTATCTTCCGCCAAAATTGGCACTGCTGCCTGCATCACAATCGGACCGCTATCCACTTCTAGATGTACATAGTGCACGGTACAGCCTGAAATCTTTACCCCCGACTGCAACGCTTGCTCTACCGCGCGAATGCCGGGAAAACTGGGCAATAAGCTGGGATGAATATTTAGCATTTGGTCGGGAAATGCATCAATCAGCACCTGCGTCACCCGCCGCATCCAACCTGCCATGATCACCCATTCCACCCCGTGCTGCTTCAGGGTCTCTGCAATTTGGCGATCGAGATCTTCACGCGACGCAAAAGTGCGGTGATCTAATAAAACAGAAGGAATGCCCCAGCGCTCTGCGCGTTCCAAAGCTTTTGCATTGCGATTGTTGCAGATCAAAACTGGGATTTTGGCATGCAGCTGGCCATCAGCAATAGCTTGAGCGATCGCCTCAAAGTTGCTGCCCGAACCAGAAGCCATCACGCCTAACCTTAAAGGAGTTGCCGCAGGTGTGGCGAATGTAGAAGCAACCAAAATCGGTGAAACGAGACTAGGGATAGAATCCGGGCTGGAAGTAGGCACCGCAGAGTGAGAAGTCATGAAATCAGGAAAAGATCGCTCGAAAATTGCGCTAGCGTAGTCGCTGACTAAGCGCTAGTCTCAGAATTGTAACAGCAGGGTTCTTGCATCCCACGCTTGTCAGTAGAAACTTGCTATGTCTTTGTGGTCGTCTCGTCGCCAAGTGTCTCATCAGGACAGCCCAACTGCGCCTCAGGCAGATTCCCAAACCTGGGTAGATAAAAATGAAGAAGGCGCGATCGCGGCTTGGTTATTCTTAGCGCCTGCTCTATTACTCCTGAGCATTTTTGTCTTGGGGCCGATCGCTTATTTGGTCTACCTCAGCTTCACGGCGGGGAGCTTTACTCGCACTGGTACTCATTGGATTGGCTTCAGCAACTACTGGCGCTTGTTGCTCAATCCCGATTTTTGGCAGGTGTTGGGAAATACGCTTTATTTCACAGTGGCGACGGTGATTCCGAGTTTAGTTCTGGCTTTGGGGTTGGCGGTACTACTAAACCGAACCTTTGCTTTACAAGGATTGCTCCGAGCTGCCTATTTTATTCCGTCTATTACTTCGCTGGTAGCGGTGGGGTTAGGTTTCCGGTGGCTGTTTCAAACCGAAGGACCGATCAACACTTTACTCGGCGCGATCGGGTTAGAACCGATTGCTTGGCTGGGTAGCACGACTTGGGCGATGCCTGTGCTGATTCTGCTGAGTATCTGGAAGCAACTCGGCTTCAATATGGTGGTGTTTTTGGCGGGGTTACAAACCATTCCAGTCAATCGCTACGAAGCGGCGGAACTGGATGGAGCTGATGCTTGGCAGCAGTTTTGGCACATTACGCTACCAGGATTGAGACCCACCTTAATTTTTGCGGCGATTACGACAGTGATTTTCACGCTGCGGAGCTTTGAGCAGGTGTATGTGATCACTGAAGGAGGACCACTCAACTCCACCAACTTGTTGGTCTACTACATCTATGAGCAAGCGTTTGCTCAATTTGATTTTGGCTATGCCGCCGCTGCTGCCACCGTGCTGCTAGGTGCTACGTCAGTACTGGTTTATTTGCAGTTGCAGACTTGGGGCGAATAGCCCGCTGGCCTTGAACCCGTTAACAATACTTGGCCGCTGCATTGAGATTCTCTACAATCAACCCATCCCTACAGGAGGAACTGCATCTTGATTAACTACATCACATTGATGCTGATTAACCTGACGGCAGGGCTAGTTTTATTGGCTAGCTTTGTTTATGAAGGTTTTGAGCATCCTAACCCGAAACGTTGGGTTCCTGGTTTCGGTATGGTGGGAGCGATCGCCCTTTCTACCGGATTCCATATGATTTGGCATTGGCCGATTCGAGGCAGCTACAACATTGCCTTTGGTGAGACGACGGTTTTATTCGGCATTTTGTTTGTGGGTGCGTCTCTGGCCTTAGCCCTAGGCTGGGATCTGCTGACTGTCGCGATTTACGCCTTCTTTGCTGGTGTAACCGCGATCGTGATTGGTGTCCGGATCATCGACTTAGAAATGACTCGTCGCCCATTAATTTCTGGTCTAGGCTTTATCTTGACTGGCTTGGGTGGGGTGTGTGCTGCCCCTGCGCTGTATTGGCGGGCCAACCGAGCGTTTCGCTTAGCGGGGGTCGGAGTACTGGCGATCGCCGCGGCAATTTGGGCGTTTACAGGTTATATGGCTTATTGGGGCCACTTGGAGGGTTCTAGTAACTGGGTGCCTCCTGGAATGCAGTAAGTCTTGCATGGGATAGCGCTCTTCGGCTCCGCTTCAATCAGACTGTTAGTTGGGACATAAGCCGTTCTGACACTCTGGCCCCCGGGCGATATGGGCATTATAAAAAGCTGTGACGGCTAATGGGTCGTAGCGATCGAGCTTCTGCAAATAGCCCCAGGCAGTCAGCGCGATCGCTGTATCCAGATTTGGGCGAGGGGTCAAAATAATTCGGGGATTGTTTTTGCTGAGGTCTCGGACCTGAGCTTTGATTTGCTTTAGCACTTGGCCTTGGATCTGGTCGGGTTTGTAGCTAATAATGACGCCACCATGCTCTAAATTGTGAACCAACCTTTCGTCCAATGGCGCTTTAGTATGGATGCCCCACTGCGCCCAAATGGCATAGTGGGGACCAGAAGTGGGAGGGTTAGAGTTGTACTTAACTTTCTTAGTTTCAGGAACGTGATCTTGGCCTAACTTTGGTAAGGCAGTACCAGGCAATTTAGTAGCGGCGGATAGGGGTGGCAAAGGTGAGCCAGGGGTTTCTATCTTAAAGAATTCATCTCCAGTAGATGCCTGAGCCTTTTGCTGACTCATGGGCTTGGTCTCTATCTGCTTAGAACCTGTATCTGATGATTGTTGCGTGCAACCTACTGCCACTAATGCCCCAACTATCCCAACAGAGAGGAGGACTTGGCGGCTGGCTAGAAACTTATTCTGCCATGTGCGGCTACGTCGCCGTGATTCTGGGTATTTGCTCACCTTGTTTCACCTAGTCTTGGCCCGTCTTGTCGCTGTTTTGCCTGAAGCAAGGCGCAGCTACTCTCATGCTAGATGAAATCACTAATTTCCTAGAGCGGCAGCAAAGCAGCGACTAGAATTTTGGCGACTAGGTGACACCTTACTTTTTTCTTGTAGAAATAAGAAGCCAGCAATTTGCCGATATTCAAAAACCACTTGTTCACAGGCGATTGCACATTTTTGCAGGCGATCGTCTAGGTATTTTTCGCATTCTCTAGCGCAGACATCCGCCAAATCAGCACAGGCTTGAGCAATTAAAGCCACAAAGCGCGGTCCCCGATTCATCAAAGTGGCGGCACAGATCCAACAAAGATCGGCACAGTCTCGACAAAGGCTAGCGTACTCTATTAAGTCAGTTGACTGAGTTTCAGCAGAAGCTTGGCATTCTAAAGCGCAATGATTAATGGCATCTAAAAAAGATTGATATTGATGATAAGTCATTTAAAGAACAATTAAATTCTTCTAGTTTGCTTATCGGCTGAAATAGAAAAACTTTCATCGCTCCTAAGCAAGACTTCTGAAGTTAGAGATTAGCAAACTGCATCTGTATTGCATTTATGCAAATAGAGGTATGGAGTGCGAAACCCCTATCAATACGCTATCTGCGACATGCCCTATTGATTAAAATCAGAAAATTCCTAAGCATGTATGGGAATAATTTAGCTTTATTAGATAAAAAAAGGTGCTCGTTTGCACCTGTAAGTTGTTCAAATTGTCAGCTAAAAATCCTTAAGCCACATCCCTATGCTTTAGAAATGAAGTTCATAAAAAATTAGAGCGTGGAGAAAATTAGGTCGAAAACATCTAACTTCTACGAACTATTGAGTCTCTTAGCCAGGATTAACTCGCATTAATACTTGGCCGTACTCGACTGGTTCGCCATTCTGAACCAAGACTTCCATCACCTCTCCGCTCACCTCAGCCTCTAACTCATTCATCAGCTTCATGGCCTCAATAATGCAGACAGTCTGGCCATTCCGAATGCGATCGCCAACATCCACAAAAGGCGGCTCATCGGGTGCTGGGGCTCTGTAGAATGTGCCAACCATCGGTGAAGTGACATCCAACCACTTGCTTTTATCTACCGAGGCAACCGTAGGACTTGCCGCAGGAGTAGTGGCTCCCATGCTGGGACGAGACTCAGGAGCCACTGAGGATGGTGTAGGGTTTATTACAATGGGTGGGGCCAACTCAACACTAGGAACACCACCACTACCAGCAGCCGTGGACTCGATCGCTGTTGTTTGACTACTGACTTGCACACCCTTGCGCACCGTAAGCTCAAAGTCAGCACTTTTGATGGTCAACTCGCCAATATCAGTCTGGCCCAGAGTGACTAGTAGGTTGCGGAGTTCTTCAAAATTCAATTGCACAGTGTTTATGACCCCAATCCAATGAGCTGTCTTCAATCAGCTCGTCTTTACTTAATTACACATTGTCAACAGTGCAATTTAGCACAGTGCCAACAAAGTACTGATCCCAGCTCTAGTCTTTTTCCCGACCTAGGTAGGTATCGCTGCGAGTATCAACCTTAATGCGCTCTCCAATCGTAATAAAGAGAGGCACCATGACTTGAGCACCTGTTTCTACGATCGCAGGCTTAGTGCCACCTGTAGCGGTATCACCCTTGAGACCTGGATCGGTTTGAGTAACTTCTAAAACCACTGAGTTAGGCAGTTCAACTTCCAGAACTTGGGCACCCCAACGAACGACGTTGACTTCCATCCCTTCTTTGAGGTACTTCACGCGATCGCCAATCTGAGAAGCGCTTAAGCGTCCTTCTTCGTAAGTCTCCATGTCCATAAAGACAAAGTCTTCGCCGTCTTTATAGGTATGTTGCATCGTGCTCTTTTCCAAATTGGCCTGAGGCACAACCTCTCCAGCCCGGAAGGTTCTTTCTACAACGTTGCCATTTTGGGCGTTCTTTAGTTTGGTGCGAACGAAGGCAGATCCTTTACCGGGTTTAACGTGGAGAAATTCCACAACTCGCCACACGTTGCCATCCAATTCAATAGTGACGCCGGGTCGAAAGTCATTACTGGAGATCATGAATCTTGTGTCTGGGCAGAACAATTGGCATCCTATTGTACCGCTGAGCGGGTACTTCCCAGTACCCCCCTTCCAGAAGTTGTGCAAACTGTTGATCTATTCAAAAATCAGAATCAAAAATCAATACCAGCTTGGCAGCGCTCCAGATTGTGATCTACCTCTGAATCTCTCTGGAGCTTCTAGGCGAAACACTGTGGCAAGATTAAAAATGGAATTTCCATGACTAGATTAATCGCACCGGAACCAGTACAAGGCACACGGGGATGAGTTTATGCTTCATTTAAATCGTTCGCGGCTCACTTCACACCAGAGCTGGCTAAAGCTAGGCCTCTTAGCGTTCCTGCTGATGACGCTTGCTGTCAGCTTTAGTCCAGCAGCATGGGCCGCCGATCGCGTGAGCCGATTGCCTGCTGGGAACGCAATTACAGATGGTAAGGCGTTATTGCGCTATGCCTTGCCCATCAATAACAAAGATATTAGAAACGTCCAAACCAGCCTGGAAGACATTACTACCCAACTGCGAGCCAATCGCCGTTGGGGAGCTATTTCTAGGGATGCGAATAAAGCAGCTTCCATTCTCCAGAAAAATCAAGCCGCTTTACTCGCCAGTATTCCTCCCGACCGCCAGCAGCAAGCCGAGGCTCTGATCGCGGAAATGCAGCAAGAAGCTGTTGATTTACAAGCAGCGGCTGAGTCTAAAGATAAAGAGCAAATTCGCCAGAAACAAGCCGAACTACTCAATCATGTGAGCGAGTTAGAGGAGGCGATGGTACAGGAATTCCCCTTTGAAGTGCCAGCAGAGTACAGTAACTTGCCTCAACTAAAAGGGCGAGCCACAGTAGTTGTGGAAACGAGCAAAGGCCCCCTAACGGTAGTTGTGGACGGCTATAGCGCTCCTGTGACCGCTGGAAATTTTGTTGATCTAGTAC
Source organism: Trichocoleus sp. FACHB-46 (assembly GCF_014695385.1). Classification (NCBI taxonomy): domain Bacteria; kingdom Bacillati; phylum Cyanobacteriota; class Cyanophyceae; order Leptolyngbyales; family Trichocoleusaceae; genus Trichocoleus; species Trichocoleus sp. FACHB-46. Next base: position 662,181 of record NZ_JACJOD010000006.1, read on the forward strand.
AACGGGGCTTCTACGATGGCTTAGAGTTCACCCGTGCTGAAGATTCTTATGTGCTGCAAATTGGAGATCCACCCGGACCAGCGGAAGGTTTTATTGATCCCGCGACTGGCAAGTACCGCGCGGTGCCTCTCGAAGTCTTGGTTCAAGGAGATGATGCCCCCACTTACGGCATTACCTTAGAAGATGCAGGCCGCTATAAAGATTTGCCAGTACTACCCTTCTCAGCTTTTGGGGCTTTAGCTTTAGCTCGCCCCGGTGATGATCCCAATGGCGGATCGTCCCAGTTCTTCTTCTTCCTGTTTGAGCCAGAACTCACACCCGCTGGCTTGAATTTGTTGGATGGTCGGTACTCAATTTTTGGTTACGTGACCGAAGGCAAGGATGTTTTAGACGAACTGAAAGCTGGAGACAAAATCACCTCGGCCAAAGTGATGAAGGGAGCAGAGAATCTGGTCCAGCCTAAGTCTGCTTGAGGACTAGTTATGCTGTGGGTAGAAGAGTTGAGTGAAACAACTTTTCTACCTGTTGCTTGTGTAGCCCTTAGGAACTGCATTTATGGTTCTCATCGAGTTGGTGTTTGCGATCGCTCTGGGTGTTTTTGTGGTGCTCCTGCTGGTCAACTCAATGCAGCGTGAGCAGCAACAGCAACGGCTGAGAAATGCTTTCTACCAACAACTGGGAGCAGGAAACGGCTATATTTCACTGATTCAACTGGTGGCAGCGGCCAAAGTAGATCCAGAATTGGCTCGACAATTTCTAGAGCACCAAGCGCAGGTATTGACCGCTACCCCAGAAGTAGATGCTGACGGTGATACTTTCTATCGCTTTCCCAAACTTCGTCCGAGTGATGCAGCACGCTAATTACTTGCGTCCTTCGTGAAACATCAATTGCTAAACCAGACCCTAGTGCTAGACAACGACCTGTGAGCAACGATTTATCCAGGTTAAAAGTCCAAGATTTAGGAGAACAAGCATTACTGCAACGTTTGCAGCGCTTTTGTCCTGAAGGAATTGTCGGTGATGATGCTGCTGTGCTCCAGACGCACCCACAACTCGATCTGGTGATTACAACGGATGTATTAGTAGACGCGGTACATTTTAGCGTTGGTCTTGCATCTCCAGGTGTTTATACAACTTCTCCAACAGATGTCGGTTGGCGAGCCGCCGCCGCAAATCTCTCAGATTTAGCCGCAATGGGAGCAGCACCGCTGGGCATTACAGTGGGTTTGAGTGCTCCGGGAGAGACGCCTGTCGTCTGGATTGAACAAATTTACCAAGGCTTAACCGCTTGTCTACAGCAATTTAATACTCCAATTGTGGGTGGAGACGTTACGCGATCGCCTATCCTCACCTTAGCTATTACTGCTTTCGGTCAAGTAGCACCGCATCAAGTGATCCGCCGCTCTACCGCACAACCTGGAGATGCGATCGTCGCGACAGGTTGGCATGGTGCTTCTAGAGCAGGTCTAGAACTGCTACTACATCCTGAGGTAGGTCAGGAGCTTAGTGAGAGCGATCGCACCTATCTCATTCAAGCTCACCAACGCCCCAACCCTCGCCTCGACATTCTGCCTTACCTTCTTCCTTCCTCCCCCATTTCTCATCCCTCATCTTTGCTTTCTCCTCCTTCCAGAATCGCTGGCATGGATAGCAGTGATGGTCTTGCCGACGCGATCGTGCAAATTTGTCGGATGAGTAGGGTGGGTGCCAGGGTTGAGCGGAGCCAAATTCCCATTCCGCCCGCTTTAACTCGTTGGGTTAGCTCTGAACAAGCGATGCAATGGGCGTTATATGGGGGAGAAGATTTTGAATTGGTTTTGTGTCTAGAGCAAGCAGTAGCCCAAGCTTTGGTTGAGCAGTTAGAGCTAGGAGCCGCGATTGTGGGGACGATAACTAAGGAGCCTGAAGTTTTACTGATTGACGCTGCGGGGCATGAGCCTGATGAGACACTGGCTCTACAAAAGGGCTTCCAACATTTCTAGGCGCCTAAGCCGAAGTAAGTCAAGACTAAGTTGATAGAGCCGTTGTTTACAATTTCGTGCACTTCCCCAGGTTCCACGGCAATACAAGTGCCTGGTTGCAGCAGATGTTCCTGCCCATCAATTTGAATCACACCTGAGCCAGCTTCGACAAAAAAAACTTCACACATATCCTCATGGGAATGCGCTGTAGCAACTTGCCCCGGAGCAAAGTAGGCCTGAGCAAAGTTGATCAAGTGCGGCAGGTCGTTCAACCGCAGCATTACTTTCTTCTTAATGGCCGGGTTATGAGAAACCTGTTCTTCAGGCAGGTGGTCGAGAGTGGTCAGTTTCATACAGGTTTAATTACTAGTTGCTACAAAAAAGGACGCTCTTGTCGAACGTCCCAGATTTGAATGTAGATAACAGTTGCTTCAGCAGATGGAGTTGCAATCGCTTGGCGAATCGCTGCACCTCTAAACTCTAATTTTAGGTGAGAGCGATCGCGCCAAGTACTGGGCTAGAACGCATCAGCGTCTGTCTAGCCTTGCCATTTTTCACCTACAGTTTCAGCTAGGTCAACCACACGTTGGCTGTAACCCCACTCGTTGTCGTACCAAGCAACAACCTTCACCATGTTGCCGCCCATCACCATCGTCAGCTCAGCATCCACGATGGAAGAAGCATCGGTACCACGGTAGTCAGTGGAAACCAAAGGCAGATCGCTATAAGCCAAAATACCTTTTAGCGCACCCTCAGAGGCAGCCTTCATCACTTCATTGACTTGCTCAGCGATCGTGTTCTTCTCAACTTCTACGACCAAGTCCACAATGGAAACGTTGGGGGTAGGGACACGCAGAGCAATACCGTTGAGTTTACCTTTGAGTTCGGGTAGAACCAGCGCTACCGCTTTAGCCGCACCAGTGGTGGTTGGCACAATGTTCATTGCAGCAGCCCGTGCGCGACGTAGATCCCGGTGGCTAGCATCCAACAACCGCTGGTCCCCAGTGTAGCTGTGGGTGGTGGTCATGGTGCCTTTGACAATGCCGAAGTTCTCATGCAAAACCTTGGCAACAGGGGCTAAACAGTTAGTGGTGCAGCTCGCGTTACTGATAATGACATGCTTGACAGGGTCGTAGTCTTTGTCGTTTACACCCACGACGAAGGTGCCATCATCTCCTTTGCCAGGAGCTGTAATCAATACTTTCTTTGCACCAGCTTTCAAGTGCTTAGAAGCTCCGTCACGGCTAGTAAAGACGCCAGTGGATTCAATAACCAAATCAATATCCCAGGCTGCCCAAGGCAGGTTTTCTGGGTTACGGTCAGATACACACTTGACAATTTTGCCATTAACAGTGATGGAGTTGTCATCCGCGCTGATATCAGCGTCGAATTTGCCCAACATGGTGTCATATCTGAGCAGGTGGGCATTGGTTTTTGGGTCAGAGGTATCGTTAATAGCGACTACTTCAATGTGGCTATTTTCTCTGCCGATCCAGCATCGCATGAAGTTACGTCCGATGCGTCCAAAGCCGTTGATCGCTACTCTAATCACTGCGTCTTGCCCTCTGTATTACTAAAGTCGGATAGCGAGTAATGACCCAGATCATATCGCAAAGGATGCCTATTTCGAACTCCCAATCCGTTCCCCAGCACCCGCTAAAAATTTTAATAAATGAGTGAATTCAAGAAATTTTCCGGATTTAACTGAGAATTTACCAATTTCCATTCCCAGTCGTTTCTTTGCCAAGCTTTCTTGAATTTCAGACAACGTTGATTCAGGATCTCAACCTATTTTGTGCTTGTAGAGATCTCAGGGACAAAAGCGGCAAAATTGGCTTGATCACTGAGACTGCTAGAAACAAGTGGCGAAGCCATGACCTAAAAAACCGTTGTCTTGCACAACAAAACCCGACCAAGCAATAAGCTTTGAATTTTGATTCGGCGATCGCCCTTAGTCATGGTTCTGATAAAGCTGATAGCCAGTGATGTAAGCTCTAACTGCTTCTGGCACTAGATAGCGAATAGAGCGTTGCTCTCGGCAGTATTGGCGAATCAAGCTCGAAGAGATACCCATAACAGGCATAGGGAGACGCTGCCAGCGGATGGCAATAGATTGCTGAGCCATGACCGCAATAACTTGCTCACAGCTAGCGATCATTTCCGTAGTCCAACCCAATTCAGTCGTTGGAGTCGTTAAATCATTGGCTGAACCACAGGAATCTGGACTACAGGAATTAGAAGGTTGAGAGCGAGGGGCAACTAACCACTCACAGGTCGCAGCTAATTTGGCGTGGTCATACCAGCGTGGCAAAGTTCGGAAGGCATCTAAACCAATAATCCAGTACCACTGAACTTGCAGATGAAGTTCTTGTAAAGCTTGCAGAGTTGTGATGGCAAAAGAAGGCCCCACCCGATTAGCCTCAATCTGGGTGACAGTAAAAGTGGGGTGATCGGCGATCGCTTGTTGCACCATTTGCAGTCGATGCTCAAAACTCAATCCGAGTTGCTGAGCTTTGTGCGGTGCTAAGCGGGTTGGCACCCAAATCACTTGGTCAAGAGCGGCTTGCTGCAATGCTGCCTCAGCCATGACCAAATGCCCCCAATGAATTGGGTCAAACGTTCCACCCAAAATTGCCACTTTCTGCATGCTAAACTGGCTGCTTTTCTCAGCATCAATTCGCTTGGATCTCAAACTCAGTCACCGTTCTGTAACACTACGTTGCCGGAATTGTGATGCCAGCTCAATGCAGTGACTGATCTCCGTACAAACCCTAGTTGCAACTATAAAGGCTAGATGTAGGATGCAGAAGATTTGATGAAAAATTGTGGAATTCCTAGAAATTACTGAAGAATTCTTATGGCGAATCATCTTGATCGAGATCAACTCGCTATCAACCTGGAAAGTTGATTCTCACGATGTTTTTTCAGGAGATTTCCGGATCTATAACGCCCTAGGCGAGTAAAGATAAAAACAGTCCCAGGACAAAAAAATCCCTTAAATGGGAGCAATCGGAACAACTAATTTAGAGTGATAAAGTTTCGAAAAGACGTTCTTTCTCTAAAGAAGTAAATGCTTGGCGGACTGTATCGCTAAAAAGCAATTCTTGATATGATATCGCGTGTTATTGGTGTGGTGTGGTGTGTAAGGAGCTAAAATGCTGAATTCTGTTGATTTCAGCGGGAGGCCATTTCATTTCATTGGAATCGGTGGAATTGGAATGTCGGCCCTCGCTTACGTTCTGGCAAAGCGTAGGCTACCTGTTTCTGGCTCGGATATTCGGTTAAATCACATTACTCAGCGCTTACAAGATTTAGGAGCGCACATTTTCTGGAGCCAAGATGCCACGAATTTAGAGTTTTTTCGACAAGCTGAATCATCTAAAAGTGACGCATTGCCAGCAGCAGCTGTAGCGATCGCAGCGAATGGGAAAAATGGGGGGGGAGCGAAAGAAACCCTGTCCACCACTAGCAAAGTATCTAGTAATGCCGATACTGCCCTGTTGCCTCAGGTAATTTGTTCTACAGCAATTAACCCAGCGAATGCAGAGTACCGTGCTGCTCTAGAGTTAGGTTGTCCAATTTTTCATCGCTCTGATCTCCTAGCGGCCTTAATCCAGGATTACCAAAGTATTTCCGTTGCTGGAACTCATGGTAAAACCACGACCAGCAGTATGATTGGTCATTTGTTGCTGGAAACAGGCTTGGACCCCACGATTGTAGTGGGAGGAGAGGTGAAAGCTTGGGAGGGTAATGCCCGTTTAGGAGAAGGACCCTACTTAGTCGCTGAGGCGGATGAGTCGGATGGCTCTCTCGTGAAATTCTCGTCTCAGATTGGCATTGTCACTAATATTGAACTGGATCACCCGGATCACTACAGCACGTTAGACGAGGTGATTTCAACATTCAAAACCTTTGCTAGCCACTGCAAAACTTTAATCGGTTGCATCGATTGTGCCACCGTTCGAGATGCGCTCCAACCAGCCATTACCTACAGCTTGCATCGAGAATCGGGTGCTGACTACACGGTAGACTGCGTCACCTATCAGGCAAATGGGACCAAGGCTCAAGTCTGGGAACGGGGTGAATTACTGGGAGAACTCAGCCTCAAACTGTTGGGCCAGCACAACCTGAGTAATGCGTTGGCAGCGGTTGCTGTGGGCCGACTTCTAAACCTAGACTTTGCCCAGATAGCTCCAGCGATCGCGACTTTTGAAGGGGCACGTCGTCGCTTTGAATATCGCGGTGAATACAACGAGGTTTTATTTGTCGATGACTACGCCCATCATCCGAGCGAAATTCGAGCCACTCTAGCAGCCGCTCATTTACAGGCGACCGAATTGCCCACTGCCCATCAGAGGCGAGTCGTTGCTGTATTTCAACCGCACCGTTACAGCCGCACTCAAACTTTTTTGGCAGAGTTTGCTGAATCTTTTCAGGATGCGGATGTAGTTGTAGTGACAGACATCTACGCTGCCGGAGAAGCCCAACCAGATAATCTGACGGGCCAACAGGTCGTAGATGCGATCGCGGCCCACCATGCTCACGTGGTTTTTCAACCTTCGTTGGCAGCAGTCCAAAGCTTTTTGGAACAAACGCTGCAACCAAGAGACTTAGCTTTATTTCTGGGGGCTGGTAACTTAAACCAAATTATCCCGGAATTAATGGCCTTTCAGGAGCGTGCCGCAAAAAGCATATCTCAAGAAAGGTGCGACCAAACCTCTTTCTGATGTTCACTATGAACCATCACCGCATAGCAGTTTCACGATGAATGAAAGATTGCTGTACCAGGGTTGGCCACAACCTGGAGAAGCGGAAACCAGTCTTTCATCTTAGGCCCGTAGGCATGGAGCAGTTGGACCATCATGACTCTTTCCCAAGATCCGCCTAGCATTCTGAAGCCTTCCACCTTTATCACACCAAACATCCCACCCAAAACTGAGGCTGCTCCCCCCAAGCCTGATCCCTTGAAATACTCACCGATTCGCTTGCCCGCTACCGAGTGTCTGATTAAACCTCAAGTCTCCTTAGCACCCTTCACTTCTTTTCGAGTGGGAGGACCCGCAGAATGGTTTGTTTCCCCGAGGCGAGCAGAGGAAATGCAAGCCAGCATCGATTGGGCTAACCAAGAGGGGTTGCCTGTTACCTTGCTGGGAGCAGGGTCCAACTTGTTGGTCAGCGATCGCGGTTTACCCGGTTTGGTCATTTGCACCAGGCATTTTCGCCACGCTCACTTTGATGCCGAAACAGGTCAAATCACGGCTGGGGCCGGAGAACCACTAGTCCGTCTAGCTTGGCAAGCTGCAGAGCGGGGTTGGGAAGGTCTGGAATGGGCGGTGGGAATTCCAGGCACTCTAGGCGGTGCAGTGGTGATGAACGCAGGAGCACACGGAGATTGCACGGCTGATGTTTTAGTCAATGCTCATGTGCTTTTACCCAATGGCACGACAGAAATCCTTTTACCTGGCGATTTGGGTTTCAACTACCGCACCTCAGCGCTGCAAGGCGATCGCCGCTTAGTCACCCAAGCAACGCTGCAATTAAAACCAGGAGCTGATCCCGCTCAGGTAATGGCAGCTACAACCACTCACTTAAAGCAGCGCCAGACTAGTCAGCCTTATCACCTGCCTAGTTGTGGAAGTGTATTTCGCAATCCTGGACCCCAAACTGCTGGTTGGCTAATTGAACAAGCAGGGTTGAAGGGACATCGGATTGGGGGAGCGCAAGTTGCTCAGCGCCATGCCAACTTCATTCTCAACTGTGGTGGCGCGACTGCCTACGACATTTTTCAGCTGATTCGCTATGTGCAGCAACAAGTAGAACAGCATTGGTCATTGCGTTTAGAGCCAGAAGTGAAAATGCTGGGAGAGTTTCAACTCGCCTAAACTGGCTGATGGCTGGATATGGCTACAAGGCTACTGTTCAGATTGATGCTTCTGCTTAGTCGTCTGCTGAAGACTTCAGAAAATTGCAGCTCTAACAAAGTTGCTTCTAAGGAGTCATGAAAATCCAGCGGCTGTAATGTTAACTTAGGTGAAGGCTTTAAGAGGTACAGTCACCAGCACTCGCCATGCAATCCTGAGGTGGCTAAGCTGATTCACAGCCTTACCCTAGGTTGGCTTCTGTGGCTTGAAAGTTTTCTAGAAAGAATCAAGCTTCAGGCTGGGTTAGGCAAAAGTCTGCCAAAGAGACAGTGAGAGTGGCAGAATAGCAGAGACTAGGAACAACCTAATTTAGACAAACAACTCGTACCCAATCTAAACGTTATGAGCAAAGGACAGGGATTTGGCTTCGGTCTGGGCAAAATGAAAGAGCTGACCGAAGCATTCAAGAAGGCACAACAAGTACAAGAGGGTGCCAAACAACTCCAAGAAGATTTGGAGAAAATGGAAATTGAAGGACAAGCGGGTGGGGGCATGGTGAAGGTGGTCCTCAGTGGCAACCAAGAGCCCCGGCGAGTAGAAATTTCAGCCGATGTGCTAGGGGAAGGCGCTGAGGTGGTTTCTGACTTGGTGACTGCTGCCATGAAGGATGCTTACAACAAGTCCACAGCCACCATGCGCGAGAAAATGGAAGAGTTGACAGGTGGTTTGAACCTACCTGGCCTCTAAATCAACAGCATTTAAGAGTCCAACTCAATCCGGGCAAGCAGTTTATGTCTGCTCTTTGCCCGGTTTTGTTGTTTTGACTTTATAAATGTGCGATCGCCCTTATCGATGCTCTTGTCAACGCTAAGTCTGTGACTGCTCAGTCTCTCTTGAATGACAAGCCTGCAAATTTAGTAAGGAGAAGGGTTGGGTTGAACGGGGACGTTGAGTAACTTAGCGATCGTGCCATAGAGCCGTTTGGCGAGAACGGTGTTGGCTTCATCGGTAAGATGAACTGTATCTACGAAAGCTTGACTGGGGAAGTTGTTATAAAGGTTGTACAGGTTCAGCGTGGTGACAGTTTTGGGAAATTCTTTCTGAACTTGTAGTGCTGCTTGCTCGATCTCGGTGTAACCTGCTTTGACCCGTTGGCTGTAGGTAGCTCCTAGAGCCTGCTGAATTTTGGCTTCTTCTGAAGAGCGGTTTTTGCCAGTCCGACTGGTGACTTCTGGTTGAACTGCCACAATTAAAGGGATTTTGGCAGCGGTTGCGAGTCGGGCCATTTGCTGGAGATGGCTGCGGTAACGCTCAGCTCGCCGCTCCACCTCTGTTGGCTCACTGGGGAGTTGTTCAACTAAGGGAGCATTATTGTTAGCAGCTACCAAGCTGAGTTCATCTACTGAAGGCTGAGGCTTAATCAACCAGTACTGAATTCCTTTAACTAAATAAGACTGAGTAAACAAATTACTCAACTGCTGAGTGAGGTGCGTATAAAAGTGACGTGGCGCATCTTCTAGTAGTGCTTCGGCTCCAGGGATGGTCACTCCTTCTTCAGTGCTGGGCAGCAGCAAGTCTCGGTATCCGTCCACAACCACAATGATGTCGGGTTGATACGTTAGAACTTGCATTGCTAGCTGAGCTACTTCGTTACCGGAAGCATAACCAGGGACAGCGGCATTAATCACGCGATATTGCCCGTCGCGAATCCGGGGCGGCAACGTTAGAGCTTTGTCAACTTCTTCTTTGTAGTACGGTAAAACGTCTGGGCGGAATTTTTCTGGGTTGCGTTTTTGCTGCGCGACTTGCTGATTGAGGCTGGCTTCTAACTTGTGGGCAAATGTAGTTTGGTTAGTCGAGCTCATTTGTCCAAAGGCAGTAGAGCCACCTAACAGAAAAATTCGTGTCTCACCTTTGGGCTTGGCAACAGGTACAGGGCGATCGCTGCGAAACCCTTGCTCGTTAATCCGCCAAAACTGACTTTGCTGTTTACCGACAAGTTTGTAGCCCGTCGCTAAACTAGGCTTTGCTGCTAGCTGTCCTGCGATGGGCAAACCATCATAAGGCTGCTGACTCGCATCCAGAAACCTAAGGCCGTAGGCTGTGGCTTTGGTTGGTTTACCCTGATAAGCTGCCAATTCATTACTTTGTCCTGTCACACCGACAAAGGTGCGGACCAAAAACTCTAGGACAATGAGCACAAGAGGCAGTGTGAGTAAGGTGATCAGGGGCCAAGAGAGCCGACGTTGTTTCCGGTAAGCAGATCTACGGCTAGGCCTAAACATCAAGTACTTTCCTCGTAATACCAATAGTAGTGACCCGTGCTTGCCTGGTGGAGCGAATTGCTATCAGCAAACACTGTAGTCCGAAATTGCACATTCAAGAAGAGTTACACCCCTAGGGCCAGAAGGTCAAGGTTTGATCTAAGTTCCCGGCAGTTATCCATACCTCTGCAAGGGTTGCTGCTCTGAAACCGGAAAGACCCAGTAGGAATCACAGGCGCAAGCATGAATTGGAGTCTTGATCGCCAAGGCAATGAGGAACGACCGATAGTAGCACCCCGAATCAACTTTTTCGAACAGGCGCTACGGTTCTGATAAGCTATTGAGGCTGATGGCGGCTATCGATTACGCTGACAGCGATCGCCCAACCAACCTCGACTACAGACATGCCTTACAAACTGCTCTTCGTTTGTCTGGGTAACATCTGCCGCTCGCCCTCGGCAGAAAAAATCATGAACCACCTAATTGAGCAAGCAGGGTTGGGACATGAAATTATTTGTGACTCTGCTGGAACTTCGAGTTATCACATTGGCAGTGTCCCCGATCGCCGCATGACCGCGGCCGCTAAGCAGCGAGGGATTGCCCTTGCAGGTCAAGCTCGACAATTTCAAAAATCAGATTTCGAAGCGTTTGACTTGATCTTGGCGATGGATCAAGAAAACTATCAGGATATTCTGGCGCTTGATTCAACTGGAATGTATCGCGATCGCGTGCGCTTGATGTGTGACTTTTGCACGCAGTATCCAGAGCGGGAAGTTCCCGATCCCTACTACGGGGGCACGGAAGGTTTTAATCACGTGATCGATCTGCTATTGGATGCTTGTGGCGGCTTGTTGCAGCATCTGGTGACAACCCAAAAATTGGCTGCTCCCACCTCTAAACTCCAACCCTAGGAGAAAAAGTTTAGAGAGTTTCAGTGCATCAACCCGTGTTCCATCACAAACCGAACTAACTCCGCCCGGTTATTAGTTTCAGTTTTGCGTAATAAGCTGCTGACATGTTTTTCCACCGTACGAGGGCTGAGGTGGAGGCGATGACCAATTTGAATATTCGACAGACCATCCGCCAAGAGTTGCAGCACTTCTTGCTCTCGCTCCGTCAAGCTCACCGTTGAGAGCGCTGGCGTGGGGGTAAACTTAGCAGTTGCATTGGTCTTTTCGGCTGAAAGCTCTGCTTCTTGATGTCGCGATCGCCACTCAGCATGAATCATTTCCGCTTGAATCATCTGCGATCGTTCTAGCAAGTTGCGAACGACGGCTCCCAATTCATCCAAGTCGAAGGGTTTGGGTAAGTACAGATCGCACCCTAGCTGATAGCCCCGAATGCGTTCTTGAATATCAGTGCGAGCAGTGAGAAAAATAACGGGCAACAGTCGAAACTCTACCTTTTGTCGAACTCGTCTGACTAGCTCGTAGCCATCCATCCGAGGCATGGTAATATCGGTCACAATCAGATGAGGCTGGTACTCATCAACCAGCGCTAGCGCCTCCTGACCATTCTCAGCCGCAACGACTGAATAACCAGAGAGTTCGAGATAATCGCTGATGGACAGGCGAGTACCGATATCATCATCAGCAACAAGAATCATCAAAGGCATGGGTAGCTAGCACATGAACGCTTAGGTTTAGGACAAATACAGCTCTTTAAAGATGGGCCTACGATACTAAAAAATAATCACAGAGGGTGAGTTTAAAGCAATCAAAGTGGTTTTCCTACTATTAAGGATACTGAGTGGAAGCTGATTATGCCGAAATGAGACTGAGCCCTTAGATGCAGTTTCCTGAACTCCAGCGATCGCTCTCCCAGAGAGCACTTAACCAATCCGTATCTCAAATTACAAACCACAACTACCTGAATTGTATCTCTTTGTCTTGAATGATTTGGGTCGTCTTTGCAGAGATTGTATCAAGCTTGCCCTTTATCGCTTTCAGCCTTAGGCATTCCGAGTTCTGTTTGCCTGTGGAGGGCCGTTGTGATCAGTCAAGAGCAACGGAACAACATGAGACTCAAGGCGATTCGTTACTTTATCTTAGCCTTTGATCCCAGAAATCTTAGCTGAGCTTTAGCCTTTGCATCGGGTTTGGCTCTGGCTGTCCAGTGAGCACAGGTCAAAGTAAATTTTGACGCAAACGCCACATTCTGGCTTCATCTTTAAGGGTGACTACCTGCAACTCCAACACTTTTCGCTGCTGTTCTGGGCCAATCTTGTACAAAAGAGATTTTAGTCAAAAATTCTTAGGATGTATCCTTGCTTAGCACTGAATAAAACTTAGTGCCGTGGGATATAGAGCAGTTTTGTGATGGGTCAGAGAATGGTCTTTGGTCCTAAATTAAGTAGAGGTGGGCGCTGGCTGAAACCCAGACTAGTTAAACTATGTTGCACTACGTTAAAAGTTTAATCGGTTCAATAAATACCAAAAAATACTAACAAACTGGAGTATTGATTACTCCAGGAAAAGAGATGCACTTTTGCAGTTTAGATAGATATAAACTGGATTTTGAACTATCAGCGTGGAAAATAACCACTCAAAGATAGAATGGTGAAGCTTGCTTCTAGCAAGTATTGATTTTCAACCTGATTCTGCTCATGTTTGCGCGCCAAAAGCTCTACGAAGGCAAAGCTAAAATTGTCTACGCCACCGATGATCCCGATGTTTTTCTCACCCACTTTAAGAACGACGCGACGGCATTTAATGCCCAAAAGCGGGGACAAATTGCTGGTAAAGGTGAAATTAACGCTGCTATCTCTGGTCATCTGTTTCAGCTGCTAGAAGCCAACAGTATCCCTACCCACTTTATCGATCGCCCCACCGCTGAAGATATGCGAGTCAAGGCGGTAAAAATTATTCCTCTGGAAGTGGTAGTCAGGAACATTGCAGCCGGGAGCCTCTGTCAACAAACTGGGTTGGAATTGGGTGCGGTTTTGAAGCAGCCCCTTGTGGAGTTCTACTACAAGAACGATGCTCTAGGGGATCCACTGCTGACTCGCGATCGCCTTTTGTTGCTAGAACTGGCTACGCCGGAACAGCTAGACCAGCTCCAACAAATGGCGCTGCGGATTAACGAGCTACTATCAGCTTTTTTTCAGCAGTGTGGCATTACTCTGGTGGACTTCAAGTTGGAGTTTGGCTTAGACCGCAATCAGCAAATTCTCTTGGCTGACGAAATTAGCCCAGATACTTGTCGGCTTTGGGACCAAGGGGAAACTGATCCAGACCGTCGGGTGATGGATAAAGACCGCTTCCGGCGTGACTTAGGCGATGTGGAAGGTGCTTACCAAAGGGTGCTAGAACGGGTGCTTAACCAGCCAGTTCAGCCACTAGTTCAAGAACCAGTGCAAGAGTGAGAGTCACGAATGGGGTAAAATTTCCCCATTTGCTTGGTTTAGCGGGATTCCCTTCTCAACCCAATTCCCTAATGTCTTTAACAACTTAGGCCAGCCTAAGTTAGAGCCTGGTGTGTGGAAATGCCAAATCACGTGAACACAATGCGCTTATCTCCGGTCTTAGTAGCAATTATTGCCGCTTCAGCAACCTTGAACCTGTCTACTCCTGCCAGAGGGCAAACCTCTGCACCTACGAAAGCAGGGGTCGAGTCCTCTAAGGATGTCAAGGTTGTTGCTACCAGCCCAACTGCGGCAGCAGACGTCTTGAAGCCAGCTTCGTTACCCGCGATCGCGATTAGTTTGGAGACGGCAAAGCCAGGGGCTGTATTGGCTAGTAATAGCGTTGTAGTGCCAACCGTTAGTGAACCGGAAGTTTTTCCAGCCGAGTTTCGGGCTCAAGCTCCTACCTCGTCGCCGACTTCACCTACTGAAACGCCTACCGAGACCACACCAACTGAGATTGCGCCCACCGAAATTACGCCAACTAACATAGAGTTGGACTCCACTCAAGAAACGCCCCCTGCACCAGGTGGGCCACCCCCAGGAACGGCGACTCCAGAGCAAGAAACGCCCAACGAAATTCAACTGGATGGAACACCAGCGCCTGGTCCAAGTATTGATTTCAACCTTCCTCCCCAAACTCCGACAACTCCGACCACCCCAGCCAATGGAGCTGAGGATGGCACCAACGGAGAAACTCAAGCTGCCCCTGAGCAAGCAGAACCCCGCGTTTTAGTCGCCGAAGTGGTGGTTCAAGGTGTCACCGGAGAACTAGAGGACGAAGTTTACAACGCGATTCGGACTCGCCCGGGACGGACAACCACGCGATCGCAATTGCAAGAAGACATTAATGCTGTGTTCGCTACCGGATTCTTCTCTAGCGTGCGAGCCAATCCCTCAGATACACCGCTAGGGGTTCGTGTCACCTTTGATGTCCAAGCGAATCCAGTTCTGAATTCTGTACGGGTAGAGGGCAATCAAGTTCTGCCCCAAAGCGTCGTCGATGACATTTTTAAGGAGCAGTACGGTAGTATTCTCAACTTGCGTCGCTTCCAAGAAGGCGTCAAAGAAGTCAATAAGTGGTACCAAGACAAAGGTTATGTCCTGGCCCAAGTGATTGATACGCCCCAGGTGGCGGAAAACGGCACGGTGACTCTAGCCGTGGCTGAAGGCGTGGTTGAAGATGTTCAGGTTAAGTTCCTGAACAAAGACGGTGAGGAAACCAACGATGAGGGTGAGCCCGTTCGAGGCCGTACTCGCGACTTTATCATCACCCGTGAGTTTGCCCTCAAGCCAGGAGATGTGTTTAACCGGACTCAGGCTGAGAAGGACTTACAGCGCGTCTATGGCCTAGGGATTTTTGAAGATGTGCGGCTGTCTCTCAATCCGGGGCAAGACCCCCGCAAAGTAGTCGTGGTTGCCAATGTCACTGAGCGCAGCACGGGCTCTGCTGGAGCGGCCCTAGGTATTAGTTCTGCCAGTGGCTTATTTGGTAGTGTGAGCTACCAACAGCAAAACTTGGGTGGCAATAACCAAAAATTCAATGCTGAAGTGCAGGTAGGCCAGCGGGAGTTGCTGTTTGATGTCAGCTTTACGGACCCTTGGATTGCGGGTGATCCTTACCGAACTTCCTACACGCTCAATGTTTTCAACCGCCGATCGCTCTCTTTAATCTTTGACGGGGGCGAACCGGAAGTGGAATTGCCTAACGGCGATCGCCCCCGGATTGACCGTTTGGGCGGTGGTATTACCTTTACCCGTCCACTCAGCCGTGATGTTTTTGCCGATTCTGAATGGACCGCTTCAGCTGGTTTGCAATACCAGCGCGTCTCAGTTCGTGACTCGGATCGAGAGATCACCCCATTCGATGAACTAGGGAATCAACTCAGCTTTAGTGATGACGGATCAGATAATTTGCTCACGGCTCAACTGGGCTTAGTCCGCGATCGCCGGAACAATCGACTGCGGCCTACCAGCGGTTCTCTTTTACGGTTTGGCACTGAGCAATCGATCCCGATTGGTGGCATTTTCTTCAATCGCCTCCGGGGTAGCTACAGCTACTACATTCCAGTCGATTACACCAAGTTTGCGGCAGGTCCAGAAGCGCTGGCTTTTAACGTCCAAGCAGGTACAGTCATTGGCGATTTACCTCCTTATGAGGCGTTCGCTTTAGGCGGTAGTAACTCGGTGCGAGGCTTTGATGAAGGCGATGTCGGGAGTGGTCGTAGCTTTATTCAAGCCACCGCTGAGTATCGCTTCCCGCTTTTCTCCATTCTAGGTGGGGCACTATTTCTAGACTACGCTACTGATCTAGGTTCTGGCTCCAGCGTTCCTGGAGATCCGGCGGGCGTTCGGGGTAAACCTGGTAGTGGTTTAGGATATGGTGTAGGCGTCAGAATTCAATCACCTTTAGGCCCAATCCGAATTGATTACGGCTTTAATGATGACGGCAACAGTCGTCTGCACTTCGGTATTGGAGAACGGTTCTAAAGTTACCATCCATTCAAGGTCACGATGCTTTCAGAGCCTAAAAACGTCCCGCTATCAGCATCACCGAGTCCGCTATCGGCCCCTGTAGCGCTAACTTCTGGACAACAGCAGACCTTGAAAAATGAGTTTGTTTGTTCTGGAGTAGGTTTGCACCTGGGGCTAAAAACTCAGGTGCGAGTGTTGCCTGCTGCTGAAAATCAAGGTCGCGTCTTTGTCCGGGTCGATTTAGCAAACGCCCCTGAGGTTGCTGCATCTGTGACATCGGTGCATGAAACAACGCTGTCTACAGAACTGGCCCAGGGAGAAGCTAAAGTCAGAACGGTAGAGCATCTGCTAGCAGCTTTGGCGGGTCTGGGAGTTGATAATGTCCGGATTGAAATTGATGGTCCTGAAGTTCCCCTACTCGATGGCTCCGCTCAGAGCTGGGTAGAAGCGATCGCCCAAGCAGGCATTGTTGCTCAAACAGCAGCTAGGCAAACCTACACTTTGAGCGAACCCATTTGGGTTTACCAGGGCGATGCGTTTGTGGCAGCATTGCCAGCCCCAGCGTTGCGATTTACTTATGGCATTGACTTTGATTTACCTGCCATTGGCAATCAATGGCACAGCTGGTCTCCGGACCAGGAAAATTTCGCTGAGGCGATCGCAGCGGCTCGTACCTTTGGCTTGGCGCACCAAATTGAACACTTACAAGCCAATGGTTTAATTAAAGGTGGCACCCTAGAAAATGCCTTAGTTTGTGGAACTGAAGGATGGCTTAACCCTCCCTTAAGATTTTCAAATGAGCCAGCGCGTCATAAACTTTTAGATTTAGTAGGGGATTTAAGTTTGTTAAATTTATTTCCCCAGGCTCACATTTTGGCTTACAAAGCTAGCCATCACTTACACACCCAACTGGCACAGTTGATAGCTCAAAGGATGAGAGATGAAGGATGAATCTGGTGATTTTGTCTGGAATCTTGTATCTCGATCCAAATAGCTGCCTGACTGGAAAGCGCATCACATCCTTCACTACTGGCAAAACTACCCATGTCCACCTTGACTGATCTCAACACCACTGATGCCCCTAGCCATGTGGAGGCACAGGCCAATGGGAGCACCAAATCCTCTGACTCAACCAAGCCCATTTTGGCAATTGAGGACATTCACAAGCTCCTGCCTCATCGTTATCCCTTCTCCCTGGTCGATCGCATTATCGAGTATGTACCAGGTGAGCGAGCTGTTGGGATCAAAAATGTCACCTTTAACGAACCCCACTTTCAGGGGCACTTTCCTGGAAGACCGATCATGCCTGGTGTCTTGATCGTAGAAGCAATGGCCCAGGTAGGCGGTGTGGTCCTGACTCAAATGTCGGACGTACAGGGCGGATTGTTCCTGTTTGCAGGCATCGATAAAGTTCGTTTCCGTCGTCCTGTAACTCCAGGAGACCAGTTGATCTTGACAGTGGAACTGCTGTGCGTGAAGCGACGTCGTTTTGGTAAGATGCAGGGCCGAGCTGAAGTAGATGGTCAGCTAGTAGCCGAAGGCGAACTCATGTTTTCCTTGGTGGACTAATGCTCTGTACTCTTAAACTTTTGGGATGGTGCCTGGAGGCGCGCCCTTGACTACAACACTGATTCATCCAACAGCAGTTATTCATCCAGATGCTCAATTGCACTCGACTGTGCAAGTAGGGCCTTATGCCGTGATTGGGCCACAAGTCAAAGTCGGCCCTGATACCGTCATTGGTCCGCATGTGGTCCTAGATGGTCGGACGGAGATTGGGGCTCGCAATCACATTTTTCCGGGAGCCGCGATCGGTCTAGAGCCCCAAGACCTGAAATATGACGGCTCCGTGAGCTTAGTGCAAATTGGTGATGACAACCGCATTCGTGAGTTCGTCACCATTAATCGAGCGACACGGGCCGACGAAGTCACAGTGATTGGAAGTGGCAATCTGCTGATGGCCTATGTTCACGTTGGGCACAACTGCATGGTTGAAGACAACGTGATTATTTCCAATGCTGTCTCTCTGGGGGGACATGTCCACATTGAGTCACGGGCAGTGATTGGCGGTGTGGGTGGTATTCACCAGTTTGTGCATGTAGGGCGGCTAGCCATGGTCGGTGGCATGAGCCGAGTCACTAGAGATATCCCTCCCTATATGCTGGTGGAGGGCAACCCCATCCGTGTCAGAACCCTCAACCAAGTGGGCTTAAAACGGGCTGGCATCGTAGATTTAGCCGATGGGCAAGTGTTTCAGTCTTTAAAAAAGGCGTTTCGCTTACTCTATCGTTCTGGCTTAACTCTAGAGCAGGCATTAGAAAAATTAGAGCTGTTGCCTGAGAATGAGCACCTACAGCATCTCTGTCGATTTCTGCAACTCTCGCAGTTAGAAGGGCGGCGTGGTCCCACTCCGGGGCGGCGCAAAGGTACGAGGAGCGAAGACTGACGCATGGGTGAACCAACCAATCAGGGGAGCGCGATCGCAGAGACTCCTGCTGCTTCCCGGAATATTCGCCTGTTTATTAGCACAGGTGAAGTTTCTGGCGATCTTCAGGGGGCGCTGCTGGTCACGGCCTTGAAGCGGCAAGCGCAAGCTTTGGGGATTGAGTTAGAAATTTTGGCCCTTGGCGGCGATCGCATGGCGCAAGCGGGGGCGACGCTTTTAGGCAACACCACAGCCATTGGGTCTGTGGGCCTCTTAGAATCATTGCCCTATATTTGGCCGACGCTACAAATTCAGCGACGAGCTAAACAGTACTTGCGCCAATATCCCCCTGATTTAGTGGTCTTGATTGACTACCTCGGCCCCAACGTGGCGATTGGTAGCTATGTACGGCAGCATTTGCCCCAAGTGCCGATCGCTTACTTCATTGCGCCTCAAGAGTGGGTTTGGTCGCTCAGCCCGCGCAATACGGCGCGAATTGTCAATATCACCGATCGCCTCTTAGCAATCTTTCCAGAAGAAGCCCGCTATTTTGCCGAGCATGGAGCCAACGTGAGCTGGGTGGGGCATCCCTTGGTGGATCGGATGCAAGCTGCGCCCGATCGCGCCAGTGCTAGGCAAGCCTTAGGAATTCCAGATGAGCAAATTGCGATCGCCCTGCTCCCTGCCTCCCGTCGTCAAGAACTGAAGTATTTGATGCCCGTGATTTTCCAGGCAGCTCAACAAATTCAAGCGCAACTGCCTCAAGCTCATTTTTGGATTCCCGTTTCTTTGGAAGCTTACCGTTCGCCCATCGAACAGGCAATTCAACAGTATGGACTGCGGGCTACTGTATTGGCAGGACAAACCAGTAATTCTAAATTTGAGGAATCCATCACATTGCGAGCGATCGCGGCAGCCGATCTAGCTATTGGAAAATCGGGTACGGTTAACCTGGAAATTGCCCTCCTGAATGTCCCCCAGGTTGTCCTCTATCGAGTCGGTGCTGTCACCGCTTGGATTGCTCGCCATATTCTCAAGTTTTCCATCCCGTTCATGTCACCGCCTAACTTGGTAGAAATGCGGTCTGTAGTCCCAGAGTTTCTGCAAGACCAGGCCACACCAGACAATATTGCTCAAGCAGGTTTGGAGTTATTGCTCAATCCGGTGCGGCGGCAACAGACTTTGGATAACTACCAAGCCATGCGCCAAGCGGTTGGGGAAGTCGGAGTCTGCGATCGCGCTGCCCAAGAGATTCTGCAACTCTTGCCCGCCAATTCATTACTCTCCTGACTGCTAGCAGCGGAATCTATGGAGCGGACTAAATTGCTAGTGGGAAAATATCCGTGATCGCTCGGTGCCAAATGTAACCACCACGAGGCACTCTGGAATCGTCATCTAATGTTGGCAATTCAACGTTTGCCTAGCCGCTATGCAGTCTTTAGTGCTTTCCCAAGCGTCTGATTTAGAAGAATTGATTGGCAGTATTTTCTTGTGTGGTAGCTTGACTGCAACAGAGTATCGATGGCTGATTACTCTGTCTACGGCCAGAGCGGCTCAAGAATCGGACAAAGTCTTAATTGATCGCGTCTTGTATGGGATTCGCCACGGCCTCTTGCAAATCGCAGAGGTGGCTTAAAAATTTGACTTTCTAAAAACTTGGCTTCAGAGGGTTCAGCTAATACATTCAACCTGCTCAGCTAAGTGAGCCCGTTACCGCGTAGGGCAACATATCACAGATAGAGCAACAATGGGTCGCAGCCCTTAGAATAGAAGTTTAGACTCCACAAATTATTTGAGTGCGATCGCCTTATGTCCTTGCCTATTGTTGCTATTCTTGGTCGTCCGAACGTGGGCAAGTCAACGATTGTGAACCGTTTGGCCGAAACGAAGGGCGCGATTGTTTTTGACGAGCCCGGTGTCACACGCGATCGCACCTACCAACCCGCTTACTGGCGCGATCGCGAATTTTTGGTGGTCGATACAGGTGGCTTAATCTTTGATGACGACACTGAATTTTTGCCGCTAATTCGGCAACAAGCGATGGCGGCTTTAGCCGAAGCCAGTGTGGCGATTTTTGTGGTAGATGGTCAAGAAGGCCCTACTACAGCTGATGAGGAAATTGCTACCTGGTTGCGGCAACAGTCTGTACCTGTGTTGCTGACTGTCAATAAGTGTGAGTCTCCAGAGCAAGGAATGGCGCAAGCCGCTCAGTTTTGGAGTTTAGGTTTGGGTGAGCCTTATCCTGTTTCTGGGATTCACGGCAACGGTACTGGCGACCTCTTAGATGAAGCGCTGAAGCATTTGCCCCCGCAGGAGGAATTGCCAGAAACCTCAGAGATCAAAGTGGCGATCGTGGGACGGCCTAATGTGGGTAAGTCAAGCTTACTCAATGCCTTCGTCGGTGAAAATCGCGCCATCGTCAGCCCGATCTCCGGTACCACCCGCGACAGCATTGACACAGTCGTGGAACGAGAAGGCCAAACCTATCGCTTAATTGATACGGCTGGCATTCGCAAGAAAAAGCATATTGAGTACGGCCCAGAATTTTTCAGCATTAACCGCGCTTTCAAAGCCATTCGTCGAGCTGATGTCGTCTTGATGGTGCTTGATGCCCTAGATGGCGTGACTGAGCAAGACCAGAAACTAGCAGGTCGAATTGCAGATGAAGGGCGAGCTTGCATTATTGTGGTTAACAAATGGGATGCAGTCGAAAAAGACGCTTACACCATTTATGACTACGGGGAGCAAGTTAAAAGCCGCTTGCAGTTTACCGAATGGGCACCGTTGATCTTTGTCAGTGCTGAGACAGGGCAGCGAGTTGAGAAGATTCTAGAACTGGTGAATACAGCCGCTGAGCAGCATAAACGGCGGGTGACGACCTCAGTGATTAATGAGGTTTTGGAGGAGGCTGGGAATTGGCATTCGCCCCCAACCACGCGCCAAGGCCGTCAGGGCAGAATTTATTACGGCACTCAAGTTAGTACGCAGCCACCTACGATCGCGCTGTTTGTGAATGAAGCTAAGTTGTTCAATGACAACTATCGCCGTTATATTGAGCGACAATTTCGTGAGAGTTTGGGATTCACCGGTACGCCAATCCGCATGATTTGGCGAAGCAAGAAGGTGCGAGAAATGGAGCGGGGTAGCGCTAACCGGGCCACTCGTGTTTAACAATGAAGTGATTGAGAGTTTCATCCCCTAAATCGAATGGATCTGCTGCGATCGCTGCCATTAGGACTGTACCTAGAACAACCGCAAACTTGGCTTCATAAGCTTGATCCCCGCGTCAAGCTAGCTTGGTTGATGAGTTTTTTGCTGGCCCCTCTCCTAGCAAATCCCCTCTGGCGCTTGTTCTTGGTCGTGGTATTAGTCCTGCTCACCTTGATAGCGATGATTCCGTTTCGGGTTTGGCGGCAGCAAATGGCTTGGTTATTGATGCTGGGCTTCTTCGTCTTTTTGCTGACCGCGATCGCCCCAGATGGGTTGAGTGCGGAGCAGCAACCTCGCCTACCCGCCAATGAGCTAGCCTTTGCCCAGCAACCTGCGACTCCAGCAACAGCGCAACGCCCTATCTGGCTCGATCCTCGCCGCTGGCTGACCAGAGACTCGGTTGATGCCAACGGTGAACGTCAATCTGAGCAACAGCCTAATCAGCAGGCTCTGACTGAATCTTTACCCCAGCCTACGGCTTATAACTATGTGCTGTTTAAGCAAAAGCCATTTTTGGTAACGCGGCGATCGCTGGACTTAGGAGTTCGGGTCAGCACTTTGCTGTTTACCTTGATTTACAGCACGAATCTATTCCTGCTTACTACCGCGCCTGAGGAAATTACCGCCGGTCTAGAAACTTTGATGCGACCGCTGCGCCGCTTGAACTGGCCTGTCACCGAGATTGTGTTAACCCTAACTTTGTCACTCCGGTTTATTCCGTTGGTGCTGGAAGAAGTGCAAAATTTGATTCGCTCTGTGCGGACTCGGGCGATTAACTGGAAAAAGTTAGGGTTTCGTGGGGCAATTCAAGTTTGGATGCTAATCGCGGAGCGGCTACTAGAAAATTTGTTGCTACGGGCAGAGCAGATTGCTAGTGCGATGAAAGTGCGCGGCTTTACTAGCCCTAACCAACATCGGGTACAGTGGCATCAACTACGACTGTGCCGTGGCGATTGGTTAGCTTTATTAGCGCTGTTAGGCTTGTGGGGAGCCCGTCTGATTTGGGGATCGGAAGTTTCATAGTCGTACCTCACTATGCATCCAATTCAACCTTGGTATTGGCGATCGCTCCCTTTGGCAGACCGCACTGGTTCGCAAATCTTCGCTGCCTTATTCCATCAGCCCACCACTCAAGCCACTTCTGAATCTGCGATCGCCACCCTCTTAGAAAGCCCTTACCCATTGAGTAATCTAGGTGCTCCTAGTGCTTTGCAGCAAGCTCAAGCCCGTTACTCGATTTGTGCTGGGGCTCCCCGTGTGCTAGATGGCCAATTGCAGCTTTGGACGCCTGAAGTGGGCAATATTTTGCCGTTTCTGGAGCAACTGCTACAACGCCAGAACTTTGGTTCAGCGGATGAGCGATCGCGCCCAGACGCTTTGCCGTTTACGGGAGGCTGGTTGGGTTGGTTGGGTTACGACTTAGCTTGGGAAATTGAGCATTTGCCCCAGCTCAAATCAGATTCGCTGCCGTTTCCCGTGGCTTATTGGTATGAGCCAGACTGCTTTGCAGTTTTAGACCATTGGGAGCAAACTCTTTGGTTAGCTGCAACTCAGGAGCCGCAGCTGGATCAATTGGAGGAGCAATTGGCCCTCAAGCAGGAGGCTGGGAACTACAAATCGCTAAGCCTGAGTCAAAATGCGCCTCTAACAGCTCCCTCCCTCCTGCCTAAATTTCATACGGCTCAAGCTGATTACGAAGCCGCCGTTCTCAAAGCCAAGAGCTACATTACGGCTGGAGACATCTTTCAGACTAATCTTTCGGTCCGCTTTGAAGCAGACTTAACGGGCGATAGTTGGTCGCTTTACCGCGCATTGCAGCAAGTAAACCCTTCTCCTTTTGCCAGCTATTGGCAGACTCCTTGGGGAGATGTTGTCAGTTGTTCTCCAGAGCGACTCGTGCAATTGCAGGGGCGACAAGCTCAAACGCGACCGATCGCCGGGACGCGATCGCGGGGCACAACGCCCGAACAAGACCAAGCGCAGCAGCAAGAACTACTAGCCAGCGCCAAGGAACAAGCGGAACACATCATGCTGGTTGATTTGGAGCGCAATGATTTAGGCCGAGTTTGCGAATGGGGTTCGGTGGCGGTGAATGAACTGCTCACGATTGAGTACTACAGCCACGTCATGCATTTGGTGAGTAACGTGATTGGTACTCTCCAGCATGGATACAACAGCATCGATTTGATTCGGGGAGTGTTTCCTGGCGGCACAATTACGGGCTGTCCTAAAGTTCGCTGTATGGAAATCATTGAAGAGTTGGAACCTGTGCGGCGCAGCTTGTTCTATGGCTCCTGTGGCTACTTAGATTGGCGTGGTCACCTCGACCTGAATATCTTGATTCGGACCTTGTTAGTCACCAAAAGCGATCGCCCTCCACAAAGTAACCCACCTCAAAGTTTTAAGGTCTGGGGTCAAGTGGGAGCGGGAATTGTAGCTGATAGCGATCCGGAACGAGAGTGGTATGAGTCGCTGCACAAAGCGCAAGCTCAGTTAGCAGCCTTACGACTTGTAGAATTACAGGCTGAAACCAGCTCCTAAACCTGAAATCTGTGGCAAAACTCTGCTAACCAATAGCAGCCCAATTTTCGGTAGCAAAAAGCCACAGTTTCTCCTAAAGTGATGAAATCTGGTCGTTAAAGATAGGTTGGCTTGAATATTCGCCTTGGGACAGATATTGTCTACATTCCTCGCATTCAAGCGGCACTGGACCGTTTTGGGGAGCGGTTTCTGCAACGAGTTTACACGCCCGCCGAGCAGCAGGACGCTGGGGCTTTGATTCAAGTCCCTGTTCCGGTTGGTCTTCGCGACAAGCAAACCGATGTTTCAGCAAGTCGTTTAGCAGGACGCTGGGCTGCCAAGGAGGCTGTTGCGAAAGCCTTAGGTACTGGCTGGCGAGGTCTGCGCTACACCGATATTGAAGTTCAACGGCAGCCCAGTGGACAGCCAAAAGTTTGTCTCTATGGAGCCGCGGCGATCGCGGTGTCTACGTGGGGAGATTATCATTGGCAAGTAAGCCTGAGTCATGATGGTGATTATGCGATCGCGACGGCAATTGCTTTTTGCCGCGACTAGATAGTGAATTGCCTTAAATCTTGCATAGGATTCTATGGAATTCTATTGGACTAATTTGAACTAATGAGTCACGCTTAGAGCGATACTGAAACAGACTCCACGATTTAATAATATTGTTGGCGATCGCAACTACCAAATTTGGCTTGTAATTTACACCTTAATTTTGACCTAGCTATTGCTGCCAGCTTGAAGCTGAATGAGTACTGAAACTTATCTGAATCACCCCACCTTTGGTTTACTCTTCAGGATTTGTCTTGTTGAGGAAACCCAAGAACTGTTTGCGACTTTGTATGCTCAACGGCTCTTTTTTATGGTGCATAGTGGACCCAATGGCTTAAAGTTTGAACCTATTGGTCGAACAGATGCCCGGATCTTAGTCGAGAATCGGCTGCGGCTGCTACGGCGGGCAGGGCAGGCTAAAGAGCAAGAGCAGCTACAGGCCATCTACAAACAAACTTTCCAATAAGGCTCCCATCGCGCTGTCGCCTTTATCTTCGACGCAATGACTTTATCCCACCCAAGCATCTATCGCGATCGCATTGCCACCATTCAGCAGGGCTTACCTCCTGCGGTAAAGTTGATTGCTGTGACTAAGCAGGTGCCAGTGGCAGCAATGCGAGTTGCTTACGCGGCAGGTGTGCGAGATTTTGGCGAGAGTCGAATTCAAGAAGCCGAAGCTAAGCAAGCTGAACTGCAAGATTTGCCGGATATCACCTGGCACTTGATTGGACGCTTGCAAAGTAACAAAGCCCAAAAAGCTTTGGAGCTATTTCAATGGATTCATTCGGTAGATTGCTTGAAATTAGCCCAACGTCTCGATCGCTTGGCCGAGCCGTTGCTAGTGAAGCCGCAAGTTTGTTTGCAAGTCAAACTTTTGCCTGATCCCAACAAAACGGGTTGGACAGTAGATGAGCTGTGGTCCGACTTGCCACAACTCGATCTCTACCACAACCTGAAAATTCAAGGATTGATGACAATTCCACCGCTAGGGCTGAGCGAATCGGACACCTTAACCGTGTTTCAGCAGACGCAAGAATTAGCAGAGAAAATTCGGCAGCAGAGTTGGGCTAATATCCAGATGGCTCAGCTTTCAATGGGTATGTCCAATGACTATCGGCTGGCTGTGCAAGCAGGGGCGACAATGATCCGCTTGGGCACAATTTTATTTGGAGAACGGGGTATCTAACCTCTTGCCTAAATTCCTAGACCCAGGTAGTATGTGCATGCTTTATTTATTAGGCAGTATTAGTAACAAGAGCTTGCAATCCCTCCATGAAGTCTGGCTTCTGTTGTGTTGTGTTAATTGCCACCACGCTCTTGCGCCTGTAAATCAACACTGCACTTCTGGCTTTTTCTGAGATTACAAGTAAGAAATCGATGTATACTGTGGAGTCAATTCAGGAAAGTCAGCCAGGGTGTTCGCAAGCTTCATTATGGATTGGGCTCTTAATTTTTTATTAAAGTCCGACCGTAAGCTTCAACTAGGAGGCACGCTTTTCAAGGGCTTAAGTCAATTTAGGTCTACTAGCGTTGTTTCCTCCTTATTAATGAAGTTGTTTACTGAAGGTAACTATTGTTGTGATGGAGCGTGAACCGTGAACAATATTTTCACGAAGTTACGGGATTTTGTTGGTTTTAACGATCCCGTCGATTATGAGTATGAGTATGACGAGACGGATGGGGAAGAATATCAAAATCTCTATCGAGAAGAGAACCCCCAACCCGCGCCAGAGGAAGATGCCCGGAATCGCCGTCGCATTCGTGAGCGCGTATCAATGTCCACTGAAACAGGAATTGGTTCAACCATGAATAACGTAATTGGCATGCCGGGAGCCATCAATGGCCTCTCTGAAGTGGTGGTAATGGAGCCTCGTTCTTTTGAGGAAATGCCTCAAGCCATCCAAGCCTTGCGCGAACGGAAGTCAGTGGTTTTGAACCTGACGATCATGGACCCCGACCAAGCTCAACGAGCCGTTGATTTTGTGGCAGGTGGTACCTACGCGATCGATGGTCATCAAGAGCGGATTGGCGAAAGCATTTTCCTCTTCACCCCCAACTGCGTGCAAGTTACGACTCAAGCAGGTGTGGTTCAAGAAGCGCCTCAGCCTCAAGCGCGCCCCAGCCGTCCTGCTGCTCCTACGCCCGCTTGGACTGCTGAGCAAGCTCGCATGGCTTAGTAGCTCACTAGCTACAGCTTATGTTCGCTTTGTTGTCTATCAATCAAGCCAAGTCTGTGAGTGGATCGAAGTTTCGATATCACTCATAAAAGATTTGGCACAGAGACTCCTGTTAAATCGCACTAATTTATATAGGAGACAGCAAACAGGTTGTCTGCAAAATTTGGTTTAATTGGCGGCGGGGTAATGGGGGAAGCTCTGTTATCCCGCCTCGTCGCTCAAAAAATTTATCAGCCTTCAGAAGTCATTGTCAGTGAGCCACACCCACCGCGACGTGATTTTTTGGCACAACAATATGGTGTTGCTGTGACTTCAGAGAATGAAGTCGCTTTCGAGGCAACTGAAATTGTGTTGCTGGCGGTTAAACCGCAGGTGTTTGATGCTGTTGCGGTTAAGCTAGCTCCCAAACTGACAGGACGCGATCGCCTCCCGATTGTGCTTTCTATCTTGGCGGGGGTGCCGCTGCACAAGTTAGAAGCTGCTTTCCCTGCATGCCCAGTCGTGCGCGCCATGCCTAATACACCTGCCACTGTGGGAGCGGGAATGACCGCGATCGCCCCTGGGAAATTAGCTCAGCCTGTTCACTTAGAACAAGCTCGAACTATTTTTGGGTCTGTGGGCGAAGTGGTAGAGGTGCCAGAAAATTTGATCGATGCGGTAACGGGGCTCTCTGGTTCTGGACCCGGTTACGTGGCGATTGCGATAGAAGCCCTGACTGACGGTGGGGTAGCGGCAGGATTACCACGGGCGATTGCAGCGAAGTTAGCTTTGCAAACGGTCTTAGGTACAGCGCAGCTTCTACATGAATCGGGAATGCATCCAGCAGAGCTGAAGGATCGTGTCACCAGTCCAGGAGGCACAACGATCGCTGGGATTGCTCAATTGGAGCAAGCAGGATTTCGCTCGGCTTTGATTCAAGCTGTGACCAAAGCCTGCGATCGCGCCAAGGAGCTAGGCAGCTAAAGCTGCACACCTCGAATTGAGTAATCGAGTAGTTCAATCGGGTGCATGATCGCTAAGTCCTTACCCGCATCTGGCATATGCTTCTTGATTTGTAAGCTACAGCCAGGATTGGGTGAGGCGATCATTTGTGCGCCTGTAGCGAGCAAGTTTTGAGCTTTCTGCTGACCGAGTTCGGCAGCCACTTCAGGTTGCAGCATGTTGTAGACTCCAGCGCTGCCACAACATAGAGCTCCATCAATAGGCTCGCGCAACTGCACTCCAGGAATTTGTTGTAAAAGTTGGCGCGGCGGCACGCTGATTTTTTGCCCATGCAAGAGATGGCAAGCATCGTGGTAAACCAAGGTTAGAGGTTGCTCCTGCAACGGAGAAAGTGTAGCTGTTAAGCCAACCGTGACGAGAAACTCCTGCACATCTCTAACTTTGCTAGCAAAAGCTTTGGCTTTCTCGCGGTAAAGCGGGTCATCTTGCAAAATGTGACCGTATTCCTTCAAGGTATGGCCGCAGCCTGCTGCGTTAATAATGATGAAATCAACATTCGTGCCCTCGAAGCTATCGATCATTTGCCGAGCGATCGCTTGAGCTTGCTGTTCTTGACCTTGGTGAGCAGGAAGCGCGGAGCAACAACCTTGCGTGGGGGGCACGACAACTTCGCACCCATTGGCTGTGAGCACTCGCACCGTGGCTTCGTTGACATCGGGGAAGAACAAACGCTGGACACAGCCGAGAATCATGCCGACTCGGTAGCGCTGTTGTCCTTGAGCGGGAATCAAAGTCGGGATCGAGTTCTGAAATGACTTGAGGGAAACTTGGGGCAGCAACGACTCCATTGCCGCCAGTTGAGGCGAGATCTGTTTCAGCCAGCCTAAGGAGCGCACGAGTTTTTGTAGCCCAGATTTTTGGTAGATTCCCAAGGGGCCTAGCAGTAACCGCAGGCGTTCTGGGTAAGGGAATAGCGAGAAAATCAAGTGTCGCAGTAAGCGGTCAGGTAGCGATCGCGAATAGTTACGCTCAATTTGGGGCCGCATCGCCGCGATCAGTTTGTCGTACTGCACGCCCGAGGGACAGGCTGTGGTGCAAGCAAGGCAACCCAAGCAAGTATCAAAGTGCTGCACCGAAGCTTCAGATAATGGTGCTTTGCCCTCCTCGATCGCATCCATTAGATAGATACGGCCTCTGGGCGAGTCCATTTCTGTTCCCAAAACTCGATAACTAGGGCAAGTGGTCAAGCAGAAACCACAATGTACGCAAGCGTCAATCAGTTTGGGATCAGGCGGATGATGCTCATCAAAGCCCTGAAAGTCGGCTAGAGTGGCAGGCCTTTGGTTGCTGGGGGGGGCGCTGGATGAATGGTTTGACTGAGGAACAAGAGAGTCTGAAGTTTGCATGCTCACTAGATACCGCCGACAAAACGATGGGGGCTTAAAAGATTTTTGGGGTCAAACTGATGTTTCAGCCGCCGCATGAGATCAAGCCCATTACCAGCGTAGCCCCAAACCTCGAACTCCTGCTTGACGGCGATAGGCGCTTGCAGCACTGAAAGGAAACCCCCGTGAGCTTGATACAAGGTCCGTAGTTCTAGCAAGGTAGCGGGAGAGGTGGCTTGGCTGTCCAAATACAACTTCCCTAGCCCGCTGCTGGCATGAATTAGCCCTGCGGCTGTCTGGGAGGTGATGGCCTCGGTTTGTGCTAAGACCGCGATCGCCTCGGCAGGTTTGACCCCAATTTTGCAAACAATGGGTTCTGAGGAATCTGCGGACGTGGATGCTGCCAAGCGCTGCCAAAGCTGTTGTTCATCAGTATCGGCATATAAGTGACTGGATAAACTCAACGTTTGCCCCAGTTCTAGTACCCGATCTATTTGAGCTTTGACACTGCTGGCCATGCTCTGGAAACGCGCCACCAAGCCCATGCCTTTGCCAATTTGCAGATTGGTGACCGTAGCAGTGGAGAGAACATCCAGGGCAGTGGGAGTTAAGGCGGAATGGAGGAGGGTTTGGATGGCCTGAGCGATCGCCTCTGCCTCTCCGGTCAAAATCACCGTTCCCGAATTTGTCTGCAAGGGATACAGGCGGAACGTGACTTGGGTGAGGATGCCCAAAGTACCATAGGAGCCGCTGATCAGCTTCATCAGGTCATATCCTGCCACATTTTTCACCACGCGCCCACCAGCTTTGGCGATCGCTCCATCAGCCCGCACCAAAGAAAGACCCAGCAGCATATCTCGCACACCACCGTAGCGTTGCCGCAGTGAACCAGCATCACTAGTGGCGACGATACCCCCCAACGTTGCTGTTTCCGGATAAGCCGGATCAAGGGCTAGAAACTGGCCTGCCTTGGCTAGGAGGGCTTGTAGGTCAGCGAACTTCGTGCCCGCTTCAGCGGTAACGGTTAGATCTCCCACTGCATGCTCGATCACTTTGCTGAGCCGTTGAGTGCTGACCACCAAGGTAATGTCTGACCCCAGTCCTCCCCAGCCGAGCTTGCTGCCGTTCCCACAAGGTAAAATGCCCCATTGGTGTTCAGCAGCTTGACGCACAACTTCGGCTAGCTCTGCTGAAGTGCCGGGATAAACCACACCGCTAATCTGCGTTCCGGGAGCGACGGCTTGGGCGATCGCTTGCTGCCATGGTTCAGACAGTTCTCCATAAGAGCGGATGTTTTCTGCTCCCACAATAGAAGTGAGTTCCTCGATCGGAGCATCGAGACGAGGTGCATTTGCATAATCTTCCGTAGGAATTGCTGCCATCCACTTTTCTACTACTTCTTAAATGCTGCAACTTAAGGTGACAGCGCTGCTCCTAGGAGACGTGCTGCTCTGGATTCAGAGACCTATTGGCTTAATTTACCAAGAGTTTTGCTCGCTTGTGTGCAACTTAGAGAGATTGGCATCCTAGGGTGAGTTACTTAAGTTTTGGATCTTCCCCTGAGAAACCTCCGTATAAAATCCCATGAATCGCAGAGTTGTCACGGGCCACAATAAAGAGAAGCAGCATCCTTGAAGACTTATGCCGAGTCTCAGCACTAAGAAGCGCATGCTGAAGAGACTGTAAATTTTTACTGCTGCAACAGTTACCCAGTGACGGATTGATTATGCCGCTCAACCCCCAAGCCCTCCCCGTCAATCCTCTAGAGCTTGTAATCGATCGCTGTCCTCTGAGGGTGACGCCTCAAACTCCGGTGTTGGAGGTGGCAAGGTTGATGAGTGTGAGCGATCGCTTGCTGTCTAGCCCTGCCTTACCTGAGCCTTGCGCCCTAGTCATGGAATCAGGCCGACTGGTTGGACTTGTGACTGCTCAGCAGATCCTGTGTTTGATGGTGAGTGATATGAGTCTGCCAGGACTTTGTGTCGCCGAAGTCATGGGCGAGCCACCGCTGGTACTTCAGGAAGCAGAAGCCACCGCTTGGACCACTGTAGGGGCTTTATTGCCACAACCGCAGACTCAATATTTGGTGATCACAGATGAGCGAGAGCAGATTATAGGAGTGGCTACCCTGGAGCGTCTCTGCTTAGCTCTGCTGTCCTACCCGCAAGAAAACCAATGTCTAGAGCAGAAATGGGCAACCGTCATGGCCCAGGTACGAGATGGACAACCGCGGCCTACTCAAGGAGCGCCTCAACCTCTAGAAACCGCGTTACAGATTGCTAGGGCAGAACTAGAAAATCAATTTGAGGAGCGAACCGCAGCGCTAAGACAGGCCAGTGATGAACTGATTGCTGAAATTGTCCATCATCGTCGCACAGAAGTTCAGTTGTCTCGTAGAACTTTTGAGCTAAAAACAATTTTTCAAGCCTTTCCTGACCTCTACTTTCAAGTTGATGTCGATGGCACCATTCTGGATTACCACGCGAACGATCATGATGACTTGTATGTGCCGCCAAAAGAATTTCTTGGCAAAAGAATGCGAGATGTTTTGCCCGCTTCTGTCACCAAGGAAGTACAAGCTGCGATTGATCGGGTAGTAGTTACTCGCACTTTAGTTGCAGTCGAGTATTCTCTGCCCTGGCAAGATACCCATAGACATTTCGAGGCGAGAATTCTGCCTTTTCTTGATCAAAAAATGCTGGTGATTGTCCGTGACATCAGCGATCGCATTCGAGCAGAAGCCGCATTACGTAAAAGTGAGGCTACAACGCGAGCTTTGCTAGCAGCAATTCCAGACTTGATGATTCGCATGAATAGTGCTGGAGACTACCTCGACTTTCTGCCTGCTAAAAATTTCAAAACCGTTGTATCGAGTACAGGTTGGCAGAAGAAAAATGTTTATGAAGTCATGCCACCTGCGATCGCTCAAGAGCGGATGTTTTATGTTGAGCGAGCTTTGCAAACAGGGATGACTCAAGTTTATGAATTTGAGTTGTGCTTAGAAGGAGAAACATTTACAGAAGAAGCTCGGATTGCCGTGAGCGGAGAGGATGAGGTTCTAGTCATTGTACGAGACATTACCGATCGCAAGCAGGCAGAAGCCGCCTTAAAAGCGCAAAAAGAATTTCTTTGCCATGTGATTGATACGGTGCCTAACTTGATTTTCGTCAAGGACTGGCAAGGACGATTTACGCTGGTTAATCAAACATTAGCCAATATGTATGGTACTAACGTAGAAGATCTGCTGGGCAAAACCGACGCTGACTTTAACCCGAACTCAACAGAGGTAGCGCAATTTCTGCAAGCTGATCGAGAAGTGATTCTTCGCATGCAGGATAAAGTTATCCCAGAAGAAACAGTAACTGATGCTAACGGACGAACTTTTTGGTTCCAAACTATTAAGAAGCCATTGTTGTCACCGGATGGCAAAGCTTACCAAGTGCTAGGAGTAGCCACAGATATTACAGCTCACAAACAAGCAGAAGTAGATCTACAGCTATTAAATGAAGCTTTGGAGCTAAAAGTTCAGAAGCGGACTAATGCTTTGCAAGCAGTTAATGAGCAACTGTTAACGGAAATCACTGAGCGTCAGCGAGCAGAAGAGCAAATAAAGCTATCTTTGCGAGAAAAAGAAGTTCTACTCAAAGAGATTCACCATCGGGTCAAAAATAACCTACAAGTAATTTCTAGCTTGCTTAAGCTACAGGCTGGCTCTATTAAAGAGTATCATGTTCTAGAAATTCTCAAGGAAAGCCAAAACCGTGTCAGAGCAATGGCTTTGCTGCATGAAAAACTTTACCAATCTGAAGATTTGGCTAAGGTTAACTTTGCTGAATACGTGCATAGTTTAGTCGCTAACTTATTTCGGTCTTATGGCGTTAAATCGCAAACCATTACGGCGAAAATTAATGTTCAAGATGTTTTGTTCGATATTGATGCCGTAATTCCTTGTGGTCTCATTATCAATGAGTTGATTTCCAACTCCTTGAAATATGCTTTCCCTGAAAACCAAAAGGGTGAGGTCAGTGTTGAGTTGGTGTCAACTGAGGCTGGAGAATGCCAAATAGTCGTGAGTGATAATGGAGTGGGTTTACCAAAAGAGCTAGACTTTTATCATACGGAGTCTTTAGGCTTGCAACTAGTCTGCATGCTCACTGAGCAATTGGAAGGCAGAATTGAGCTCGATCGCAGCTCTGGGGCAGTTTTTAGGATTAGCTTAAAGCCAATAAAATAAAAATACTAAAATCAAATGTCTACCAAAATTCTAGTAGTTGAAGACGAAAAAATAATCGCTTTTGATATTCAGAAAAGTTTAGAGAGTTCAGGATATAGCGTTCCTGCGATCGTTAGTTCTGGAGAGCAGGTGATTGAGAAAATTCCTGAGGTTGAACCGGATCTAGTTCTAATGGATATTATTCTCAAAGGTGATCTTGATGGAGTTAAAACCGCAGAAATTGTTCGCGATCGCTTTGATATACCCGTAGTTTACTTAACCGCTCATGCTGACGAAACTACCCTTAAAAGAGCAAAAATATCAGATCCCTTTGGCTACATTTTGAAACCTTTTGAAGATCGAGAACTAGTTACTACGATTGAAATCGCCTTGTCTCGGCATCGGGCAGAGTCAGCAACTCGTAAGGCTTTACAACAAGAAAAAGAACTTAGCGAACTCAGATCGCGATTTGTTTCTGTGGTTTCTCACGAGTTTCGCAATCCACTCAGCACAATTTTGTTTTCCACAGAGCTATTGGAAAAATATCAAAGTAGACTTAGCGAAGCGAAAAGATTAACTTATTTACAGCGAATTCAAGCAGCTGTAAAGCGTATGAGTCAGTTACTAGATAATGTTTTAGCCATTGGCGCAACAGATGCCGGAAAACTTATCTGTAACCCTACTCCCTCAGATCTCAATCAATTTTGTCTTGATCTAATTGAAGAACTGCAATTTAGTACTAATACTAATTGTGTGATTAGCTTTAACAATCACGATTTTCCAGAACCATTCACCGCTGGTACGCATCTGCCTTGCTTAGACACGAAGTTACTCCAGCATATTTTAATTAACTTGCTGTCAAACGCGATCAAGTATTCTCCTACAGGAAGCAAAATAAACTTCGACTTATACTATCAACCAGAAGCGGCTATCTTGCGGATTCAAGATCATGGCATGGGTATTCCAGTCGCAGATCAAGCGCAGCTTTTCAGCCCCTTTCACCGTGGTACTAATGTGAGTAACATCGCAGGGACTGGACTTGGGTTATCTATTGTTAAACAGTGTGTTGAGTCTCATGGTGGTACGGTCCAAGTTGTCAGCGAGGTAGGGATGGGGACCTTATTCACAGTCACGCTTCCGTTGAGTTATTCCCTCGCTCATTCATCAGCTCCCTATGCGTAAGATTTTAGTGATTGAAGATGAGCAACCGTTTCGTGAGGCGGTTTTAGAGCTTTTGGAGGTGGAGGGTTTCCAAGCCATTGGGGCAGAAAATGGTCAAATTGGCGTGCGCTTGGCCCAAGAAAATTTACCTGATTTGGTCCTTTGCGATATCCAAATGCCTGATATCGATGGATACAGTGTTTTAAGGGAGCTTCGACAGAATAGCCTCACGGCGACTCTCCCTTTCATTTTTCTCACAGCTAGGGGAGGCAGAGACGAACTGCGTCAAGGTATGAACTTGGGAGCAGATGACTACCTGATTAAACCTTGTACCTCAGCGCAGTTGCTCAATGCGATCGCGACTCGGCTAAACAAGCAAGAGGCTCTGAAGCAACAAGCCCAAACTCAATTAGACGATCTCCGAAACAACATCACCGTAGCCCTGCCCCACGAACTGCACACTCCTTTAAATGGAATTTTGGGCCTCTCACAAGTGCTGATCGATGAGTATCAGGGAATCGAACGTGGGGAGATTTTAGAAATTGCCAAAGATATTTACCTCTCTGCGGAGCGTCTATATCAACTCACTCAAAAGTTCTTGCTGTATGCCGAACTAGAACTAATTGCCACCAATCCAGCCCGCTTGCAAGAGTTGCAAAAGGATGTAACGCCTTGCTCTAAGGCGGCGATCGCCAGCGCTGCAATGCAGGTGGTAGAGCAAGCGGGTCGGCAAACGGATCTTCAGTTAGACCTAGAAGAACTGTCAGTGTGGATGGCAGAGTTCAGACTGAAAAAAGTTGTCGAAGAGTTGGTAGACAACGCTTGCAAATTTTCCCTTGCCGGAACTCCGATACGTCTAAGTACAACTCATGGAATGACAACGCAGAACCAGCAAGCCGTTGTATTGAGCGTTAGCGATCAAGGGCGTGGAATACCGTCTGAGGAGATCGCCAACTTAGGTGGATATATGCAGTTTGAGCGTAAAATTTACGAACAGCAGGGAGCAGGCTTGGGTTTAGCGATCGCTAAACGCTTGGTTGAGTTACACCAAGGCGAACTGGCGATCGAGAGTATTCTGGGCAAACAAACAACAGTTCGAGTTGTTTTACCGCTAGAAAAGCTCAATCCCTGAGAATTGTTTGCTCGTTTCTACTCGCGCTGCCTCTCCACAGGTGCGAGGGGTTGGAAAAATTTTGTCCGGGTTGGCGATGCGTTGCGGATCAAACACTTCACGCACCCACATCATCGTTTCTAAATCGGTAGGGGTAAACATATTAGGCATGTAGCAGCGTTTATCGGCCCCAATGCCGTGCTCTCCGGAAATGCTGCCCCCCACTTCCACGCAAAGCTTGAGAATATCCCCGCCTAATTCTTCAACCCGCTCCAGCTCGCCAGGGATGGAGTTGTCGTAGAGAATCAAAGGATGTAAATTTCCGTCTCCAGCATGGAATACATTGGCGACTTTGTAGCCATGTTTTTGACTGAGCGCTTCAATTTCTTGCAAGACGAAGGGAAGCTTGGTGCGGGGAATGACGCCATCTTGAACATAATAATCTGGGCTAAGCTTACCCGCCGCTGCAAATGCCGCTTTACGCCCTTTCCACAATTTCAGGCGTTGTTCTGGGTCAGTAGCGATCGTGACGCTGCGTGCTCCATTGTGGCGACAAATCGCTTCCACTCGTTGGCTACTCGCCGCCGCTTCCACTTCTAAACCATCCACTTCGACTAAAAGAATAGCCACTGCATCACGAGGGTAGCAACCTGTCGCCACCACATCCTCCACCGCATTGATGCTGAGGTTATCCATGATCTCCATACCACCAGGGATAATGCCAGCACTAATAATGTCAGAAACGGCGGCACCTGCCGCCTCGACATTGGTGAAGTCTGCCAGCAAAACCCGGACAGCTTCTGGTTGTTTCAAAATTCTTAGCGTAATCTCTGTGGCAATGCCTAAGGTACCTTCGGAACCTACAAACAGCCCCGTCAAGTCGTAACCGGGAGTCTCGGCCACCTCTCCACCGACTTCAACAATCGAGCCATCGGGCAAGACCAACTTGAGACCGAGAACGTGATTGGTCGTCACACCATATTTGAGGCAATGAACTCCTCCAGAGTTCTCAGCTACGTTGCCGCCTACAGAACAGACGATTTGGCTGGAGGGATCGGGGGCATAATAAAATCCTGCACCGCTGACGGCTTGCGTCACCCAGCTATTGATGACTCCGGGCTGAACCACAATCCGCTGATTGGCTAAGTCAACTCGCAAAATTTTTCGCATCAGCGCCGTGACGATGAGGACACAATTCTCGGTGGGTAAAGCGCCACCCGATAACCCTGTACCTGCGCCTCTAGTAACAAAAGGCAAGCGCTGGCGATCGCAAATCTTAACGATGGCGGCAACTTCTTCTGTAGTCCGAGGTAAGACCACTATGGCTGGACGTTGCCGATAGCTGGTGAGGCCATCACATTCGTAAACCAGCAACTCTTCGGGTCTACGAACAACACCGTTTTTACCCACTACGGCTTCAAACTGTTTGATCACCATTGACCAGTCCTGAGTTTTGTCACGGGTGATCATGTAAGTTGCTCCTTTCTTTAGGCTCTCATCAGGTCATGAACCTGCCCTCATGCCTATTGTGACAGGAATCTTTCGTCTCTGAACCTAGAAACTAATGATGAGGCTTCCGTAGTCCCTGGGTAGCAGTGGAGAGGCAAGTTGCTTTAAACTATCAAGCCTGAGTTCTTGACTAAAGGGGAGAAGCAATAAGGTATGTTGAGAAAATCAGCTTTGATTTCCTTGGCCGTTTCACTCTTTTTAGCTAGTTGCAATGGGGCCTCCAAGCCAATCAGCCAATCAGAAACTTACGCTTGGAGCGTCCAAGGGGTAGACGGTGAAAAAACTAATTTCGTTTGTAAGAAAATAGATATTGTCATTTATGCCAGTAAAAAGGCGGGTTCTAACATGAACTCTATTGTGGTGGATGACAAATATTGTGCTAAGTTGCCGAAGCCCAGTGCCTGATTAGCTTGAATTAGAAAAGCGATCGTTCTCACTTGGAAAAGTAATTCCAGAGGAGCGATCGCTTTTCTCGTCTGTTTTTATGTCTATGGCAACTGTGAGCTTACTTCATTGAATAAGCCGTTAAGGGCACAATGCCGAGCTTCTGTCGCACCAACTCTAGAGGGGTTTCCCAGTCAGACTCAATATCCCACTCAACAATATGTTTAGCTAACCGACCTGTTTTGATGCTTTGGGCCACCTCTTTCAAGTTGCATTTACGGGTCAGTAAACCAGCAATGACCAAGATCGCGCTAGAAGGCCGAAACACTTGACTGCGAACAAACGCTTGCAGCACGAACTCATCATGTTCTGAAGCAGATAACCCTGTGAGCACATGCCAAATATCGTGGGTGCGTTGAATCCAATCTCCTGAATTGAGGGGATCAAACCCATTTTGATCGAGAAACTGAGCAACTTCTCGGCCTAAGGTGCCATCGGGTAATTGACGCAAGAACTCTATGTCTAGCAAAAATTTTTCGCTAGCGCGAATTTGGGGGTTGATAATTTGGGCCAATTTTAAGACCACTTCTGTGCGTAAATCTTGCATAGTGACGATTCCGTAACTGTCTATCAGGCTCTCTGCGTATTTCTACAGGCTTTGATTGAGGAGTTACGGATGAAGATTAAACTTTTTCTTGAAAAGAGATTCTACGAAAAAGGAATTTATTCCTTGGAATGTCCTGTAGATAGGCTTTTTAGGAGTTACGTAGCTCTAGGCCAATAAAAAAGATGGGCGCTTGACCCTACGTATTAATACTAGGTGTCTCCAACATAAACCTAAGGAATTACTGAAGCGAATTTCTTAGTCTCAAGGAGAAGTAGCGGCTAAAGCTACAAAACTAAAGCCAGAGATTACGGTCTATGACTCCTATATCCGTCCCGATAAACTCGCTTTGGAGCAAAACAGAAGCTGTTTTTGACCTTGCTGAGTTTTCTCAAGACCAATCAACATTGGCTCAAAAGTGTTTAACTAAATCCAAGCGCGGATCTGGCATCAGGACAGATTTGGCAATTATGTTTTGTTGAGCGAGCCAACTGTATGGGCACTAATCTTGGCTTTGTCGTGAAAGTAATGGTGATTTCTGCATTGGTCGCGATCGCCATCCGATTTGTAGGACGCACGTTAGTCGTGCAAGCCACTCCTGAAACTGTACTATTCGTCGTATTGTTTCCCAGCTTTGCTTTGGCAATGGCTTTAGGTTGGCGAGCTTGGCAGCAGCGATCGCTGTCCTGAAATTCAAATTCATTTGATTGCTGACCTTAAACGGTAGTTGTGCTCTGTAGATCCTGGTTTTGGTAAATTCTGGCTAGACAATCCTTTTATGCGAACGATTGCTGAAATTAATGACAAAATTAGCCGACAAGCTGCTGTGGTTTGCACAGCGGAAGAAATCAAAGCCAGAGTCGCAGAAGTTGGTGTGGCACAAACGGCGAAAACCGTGGATGTCGTCACAACAGGTACGTTTGAGCCAATGGAGTCATCCGGGGCCATCCTTAACCTGGGCCATACTGATCCCCCGATCAAAATTAGGCAATGCTGGCTAGATGGAGTCTTGGCTTATTCAGGATTTGGCGCAGTTGACCTCTATTTAGGCGCTACGCAAGTCGTCGATTACCCTGGCATGTCAGAAGCCGCCGACGGAGAAGAAAACCGTGAAAGAGGTGGAGGACACGTCATTGAAGATTTGATTGCGGGTAAACCTGTGCAACTGAGAGCCTTAGGACAAGTCACAGATTGTTATCCACGGGCTGCTTTTGAGACGACGATTACTCGTGACACCATCAACCAGTTTTACTTATTCAATCCTCGCAACCTATACCAGAACTTTATTGTGGGGGTGAATGGAGGCGATCGCCCGCTCTTTACGTATCTAGGCCCTTTGCAGCCTCGGCTAGGAAATGCAGTTTATTCGAACCCAGGAGCCATTTCACCGCTTCTGAATGACCCAGATTTACAACTGATTGGCATTGGTTCTCGGATTTTTCTAGGGGGTGGCACTGGCTATATTGCTTGGGAAGGCACACAACACTTTCCTTTGCAAAAGCGCTTGCCTAACCGGGCTCCCATCGGTCCTGCGGCCACATTAGCTTTGATTGGGGATGCCAAACAAATGGATTCGCGCTGGGTCAGAGGTTGCTACTTTAAGAACTACGGCCCCTCGCTCATGATAGGAGTTGGCGTGCCCTTGCCTGTCCTGCATGAAGAAGTTATTGCCCGCTGTGCTGTCCAGGATAAAGATTTAGTCGCGCCCATCGTCGATTTCTCAATTCCTCGTCGAGTCCGTCCCACCTTTGGCTTAATCAGCTATGCCCAACTCAAATCGGGGCGGATTACGATTGATGGCAAGCCTGTCCGAGTGGCTTCCTTGGCCAGCATCTTTTTGTCGCGTCAGGTCGCTGTCGAGCTGAAGCAATGGATTGAGGCGGGCAAATTCTTGCTCAGTGAGTCAGTGGCTCCCATTCCGCAAGACCGTGCTTTTATGCCCCAAAATTTGTGGGGTTCTCAGGTAAGCCTGGATTAACTGGGATCAGCTCACAAATAAACAAGGGGAGACATTGTCCCCCCTTTCAACCTACTGTTGCAAAAAACTAACTTTATTCAGGTTGTGCGTCTGAACTGTCCTTCCGCTTTACCGGCTTAGGCAAGGGTGCCTTTCTGACGGGGGCTGCTCCGGCGCTACCTCCAGCATTAGCGACAGGCCGAGTGCTCGGACGGCTCGGACGCTGCCCATCTCTGGGTCTTCTGCCACCCACACCGCCTGCTCTGGGCCGCTCGTGCGCTTGGCGTTTGCGCGGAGGCAACAGACCAATAGAGGTGCCATCACGGATCACTAAAACATCGCCTTGACGATAGGCATTTAAATCCCAGAAGTGGCCAACTGCCTTACCCGTTAAATTACCCTGAAGTAATAGCTTAAAAGTTTTCTCCTCATCTGCATCTTTGCGGGGAGACTGTCTAATTTTGACAATAATTCGCTCCTCATCGAGAGCTTGATAAATTACTTCACCCCGAATAGAAAAATAACCATCTTCGTGATCAGAAGAAGCCGCGCCTTCTGGGAGACTCGCCTCGGTTAGTTCCTCGGTAGTAGGTTGAGGGATGCCTTCATCAGCCTGATTTAGTTTTTCTGGCTCCCAAACTCCTACAATTTGGGCGTGTAAGTTTGCCTCTTTTTCCCTTGTACGTGGATACACAACCCAGAGGTGCTCTTGCTCTAGATCTAAATGCTTTCTCACCAAGCTCATCACCCGACCTAACAACACAGCATCAATAGCGGTGCCATCAGAGGTGACTAGATTGCCGCGAGTAAAGTGGTCTGGCGATGCAACGTATCGTCCTCGAATTAAGCCAATGGCCCGGTACTGCTTGGGTTCGCTTGGGGGAGGGATGGGTTGTTGCCGCATAACTGATGCCTGCTCGGATAGTTCGTCACCCTCGCTACGGGAGACTGGGTCTTCAGAACTTTTGATCCCAAGGGCTACAGGAGTAGTCGGTGGAGTCAGTTCTGCTGCATTCACAGTTGAAGCTAATTCTGACGTCATTTCAGATAGTTGATCTGCTGGAGTCTGTAAAGGGGTGGGAGCAGGAGATGAACTTGAAGTCTGCTCATGGGCAAAGTCTGAACCCAAGTTGGAGGTTGGGTCAGAAGCAGGCGAAGCCTGATGAGATGATACAGACTCAGGGGGCTTATGGGGCCGCTTGGGAGAGGAACTCATAGATGTTGTTTGCAGACAGGAGGCATGATTGCATCAGTCTGCTTATTTTACTGAATGCAATCACTCTACGGACCGATCCGCAAAGTTTCTGCAATCTTTAATTGTAATTAGTGATTTAAGCCACCCGTGCGTAAATTCTCGCAGTCTGTAGAAACGTATTGCACATAACTTTTGCTCTAAAAGTCGATTGAGGGAGCATGTAGAGTATGAGTTCGATTCTGTCAAGGTGTTTTTCTAGGATAAAAGAAAATCTTAAAGCTTAATATTTGATGCGATCGCTTTATCTACCGAGTTAGCCAGTGGAGATTAAGCAAGATTATTTCTGAACTGCAATGAACTCAGCAATGCGTGCGATCAGGGTGGGAACCCCAGCTATTGAGAACCGCTCTGCACTAAAGTAAATAGCTTAGGGGTCGGGCTACGCTGGCTGAAAGCAGAGGTCTGACCCGGAGACCGTTAAAATGTTCGTAGAGTTCAAGGCAGTTGTGTGACTGAGAAGCGGCGTCGCTGGATCGTTAATGTTGTGCTAATTCTGGCAGTCGTTGCCTTTGTCGGCTTTTCTCTGTTCCCGCTCCTAGGGGATGCTTTTAAGGCCGAGCAATCTGGTGGTGAGCCAACTCCCTCCTCGGCTCAAGCCACGCCTACCGCGAAGCAAGAGGAATTGAAAGCTCAGGCGAAAGGGTATGAACTCGTTTTGCAGCGAGAGCCAGACAACCAAACCGCTCTCCGGGGTTTAGTGGAGGCACGACTACAACTGCAAGATATTAAAGGCGTGGTTGAGCCTTTAGAAAAGCTGGCCAAGCTGAATCCTGACCAAACCCGCTATGGGGTGTTGCTGGCTCAAGCGAAGCAGTACGCGGGCGATCGCGAAGGTGCGGCAGAATCCTATCGCACTATTTTGACCGCGAAACCGGGAGATATGATAGCGCTGCAAGGCTTGGTGGGTTTGCTAATTGAGCAAAAACGGCCCGAAGCTGCCGTAGGCTTACTGCAAGACACTCTCAAAACAGCCAATGAAACCAACCAAGTGAAGCCAGGTAGCGTAGATGTGCCCTCTGTCCAGTTGTTACTGGGCCAGGTATACGCAGAGCAGAAGCGCTACGACGAGGCGATCACAATCTATGACGAAGCGATTAAGAGTAGCAGCAAGGATTTTCGTCCAGTTTTAGCTAAAGCCCTTGTTTTCAAGCAGCAAGGTAAGGATGAGGCCGCTAAACCCCTGTTTAACTCCGCGATCAGCCTAGCTCCCGCTGAGTACAAAGACCAAATTAACCAATTGGCAAGCGGTAAACCACCAACGCCACCCACAACCGCCCCGACCACTGCTCCAAGTCAAGTACCTGCTAGCCCACCAGCAGATCAACCTTCGCCAGCGGCACCTTAGGCCGCTAAGGATGAGGGATGAAGGGTGTCAGGAATGAGGAGTCAGGAATGAGGAGCCAGAAATTAGCAGTCAAGAAAGTGAGCCTCTCGTAAATGCCTTACGTCGGACTCTCTGGCTTCTGACTCCTCACGTCTGACTTCTCATTCCTAATGGCTACCTTCTAACCAAGCCACTCCTGCGAAAATCAGGAATAGCAAACCACCTATTGCGGTCATGACTCGCTCGGAGATCCGCTGACAGACCAGGCGGCCACTAAATACAGCGATCGCCGCGCAAATGGCGTGACCCAGAATTGCCCCTAAAGTGATCCCAATGGGGTTGTTGGCGGCAGATAGAAAGATAGTGGCAAATTGCGTGCGATCGCCCCACTCTGCCACGAAAGTCAGTGTGAATGCTTCAATGCAGATCGCTAACCAAGTTTGGTGTTGAGGTGACTTTGCTTCCGCTTCTTCAACCACATTCATGGCTTCTTTCGCTTCATCTCCGGTGTTCTCGGCAGGCATTTGCTGCGCGTCATACAGCAGCTTCAGCCCAAAGGCAGCAAGTAAAACGACTTCCAAGTAGTGCATCAGCGCCTTAGGAAATAGGGAAACCGTTTGCCCCAACAGCACAGATAAAACAGTCATGAGGGCGAGCGCTAAAACTGCACCCGTAAAGACCCACCGACGGGGGTGACGCATCGCTAAGATTGCGGCGATGAAGAAAGTTTTGTCTCCTAATTCGGAAACCGTAATTAGCGATAACCCAGCAGTAAAGGCTGTCAGCACTGACTCAAGCTCCTCAAACGTCTCTAGCCTTGAGGTGGCTTAAGTAGAGCAAAAGACCCCACCAAGCTCACCTCAGATGTGAACTTAGTGAAGGTCTCGCTTCCAAGTAATCTAAAAACTTGTCACCTGAACCAGGCTCATCGCCAGTATGTTGATTCAGATGGGCTAGCTGTTCTGCGCTAGCAGCTACTCCCCTTCAAACTATGAGTAATTATACATGGATTTACGAGTTTTGCGATCGCCCTCTCAAACTATGCCAAGCCCTTGAAGCAGGAACAAGCAGTTGTAAACGAGCTGACCGCTGCGGAAAATTGTTCGTTACGTTCCATCAACCCCATATGCCCAGCGGGACGGAGGAACTTTAATTCGGCGTTGGGAATGTGGCTGCTCATATATTCATGAGCGGCGGGAACGGTGGCGATGTCTGCATGACCCGCAATCACTAGCGTCGGCACAGCAACGGTGGGTAGCGTGGCTCTCTCGTCGTAGCGCAACATTGCTAGCACCCCTCTGGCCAAAATACCTGGTTGAGCAATCAGTCCCAAAATGGTAGAGAAGTTGAGTTGACCGCGTGTTTCTCGTCCGGTAAAGCCAGAAATTTCAGTAGTAAGGTGCATGGAACCGTTGAGGTAGCTCAAACCACTGATTAACCAAAACAGTGGTGATAACCAAATAGTCAGGTGCAACAGTGGCTCTATTAACGGTTTCTGGAGTGCTTGTAACAGGCGACTCAGGATTGCGGTCTTGAGAGGGTTTGTATAGGTCGTATCTACTAGGACAAGGCCAGCAACGCGATCGCGCAACCGCTCAGAAAATAAGCGGCAATAGGTGAGGATAATCATGCCACCCATGCTGTGTCCTAGGAGAATGGCTGGCTTGTCTCCCGCCACTGCCAACACTGCCTCCAAATCACTGGCATATTTTTCGATGGAGTAATCTTCGTTTTGCGGCTTTTTGGATTTGCCTAAACCAGGTAAGTCCCAAATAATTAAGCGAAAGCGATCGCCCAATTGTCGCTTAGCGTAGTACCAAACGGTGCTGTTCGGTCCCCAACCGTGGGTGAAGATAATCGGTTGAGCATCGGCTGGGCCGTAAAACTCGACATGAATTTCGCTGCCATCTGGTCGGGGAAGCTTGCGAACCTCTTTACTACGAATGGCTTTAGGTTCATCCTTGCCAGAGCGACGGAAAAGCATGAGTGGCAGGAAACCCACAAAAGACCAAAGCGTCATGACCCAGCCAGAGATTAACCAAGCCCGTGAGATTAAATCTCCTTCATACCATTCGTGCAGGATGTAG
Organism: Trichocoleus sp. FACHB-46; assembly: GCF_014695385.1. NCBI lineage: Bacteria > Bacillati > Cyanobacteriota > Cyanophyceae > Leptolyngbyales > Trichocoleusaceae > Trichocoleus > Trichocoleus sp. FACHB-46. The sequence goes on from NZ_JACJOD010000006.1 coordinate 706,964, forward strand.
ATGCCGCCGCCTAGCAACGCGATCGAAAATATTCCTGCCAGCCACCGAAACACAAAATCGAGGGGCGTGAATAGCATAGTTAACCTCTTAGCTCCGGCTCCTAAACCCATGTCTTACGACATTGAGAAGTAGGTTAGAAGCAACGCCTCATGCTAAGCAACCACCAGAGGTTAGAACTCTCCACCAAAGCTCGGTAGGGTGCGTTGCAACGCACCGATTAAATTCATGAGTTTGGTGCACAAGGTCAGCGAGCGCCCTGATTGATTTCAAGTGGAAAATCTTGGGAGTTGGTACGTTATGAACGCCCCTACATAAGAAAATAAGGTGAGCATGGCCCACCTTAAAATTTCAAATTATGAACTGCCAATTAGTTAAGCGCTGTCTCGCTCGCGCTTCTTGTTAGCTTTTTCGGCGCGGGCTTCGGCTTCGGCCATGACGGTTGCCATTTGTTCCACCATTTCTCCAGGGTGGTTTTCTAGAACTTTGGTGGAGAGAGACACACGGCCTTGAGTCGCATCCAGGTCTACGATCATGGCTTGGATGGGTTGCCCTACCTCGAATAGAGAGGGCAGGGACTCGATGAAGCGGTTGCTGACTTGGTTGATGTGGAGTAGACCCGTGGTGCCGCTGAAATCCACAAACACACCAAACGGCTTGATGCTGGTAACTTTGCCTTCAATCAGTTGACCTACTTCCAGGTTGCTCATGCTAGCTGCACGAGTCGCCATCCGGTTAGAGAGAATGAGTTTGTTGCGGTTGGGGTCAACTTCTAGGAAGCTCGCGGTGAGAGTTTGGCCTTTGAGGGCTTCCAGGTCGTTGCGCTCTACTAAATGCGATCGCGGAATAAAGCCACGCAACCCGCGCACATCCACCGTGACGCCACCCTTGTTGGTGCCTGTGACCCGCACCTGCACCGATTGGCTGCTATTTTGCAGATCAGCGACTTCTTCCCAAATTCGATTCATCTCCAAGCGGCGACGAGATAACGTAACTTGGCCGTCGGCATCTTGGTCGCGAATAATAACAAATTCTTGCTCTTCATTGAGCGGCAAAACTGCGGATAAATCTGTAACCCGTCTCAAGGCAGCTTCTTCAGTCGGCACAAAGGCGAGAGATTTACCACCAATGTCCACATAAGCGCCATTCGCTTCATAGTTGAACACTTTTCCTCGCACAACTTGACCGGATTGAAACCCATAGTCGTGTTGTTCTAAGGCTCTCGCAAAATCATCCATCGAGAAGGACGGAGTAGCTTGAGAACGGGGCGATTTTGAAGTCATATGAGATTGAACAGTGAAAATAATGAGATGAACTGAGGCGATAATTCTCAGTACCACATGCTCTAAGGTATCGTGCTCAGATGCAACTGAAGGCTTTCCGTCAGGACTCTTCATGAAGCAACGTCAACGGCAGAGGCAGAGTGGGTTTCCTCACTATAGTCAATTCCTATGCAGTTCAGGACGGTTGAGAAAAAGTCTATCCTAGGGGTGATAGGCGCTTGAGGCATTTCCGGTGGCTGCTGACTCAGTTTGGATCGTGGGGCCAACCCGTAGCGGTAAAACGACTTACTTGGTGAATCAGTTCAAGGCTTGGGTGCAAGCGGGGCTAGGAGAAAATCGCGATCGCCCACCCGTCCCCATGAAAGAAGGGCGACCCGTTTCAGAACGATTGCAGCAACTGATGGTAGAGCGATCGCAACGCTCCCAGATGCAGCAAACCGCTTCCGCAATTTTGGTTTTTGCCGCCACTGGGGACAACCGTTTAGAGTTGGTCGATCGCCTCACTTCGGTCACTCAGGGGGAATGCCCAATTCAGTCGGCCACGCCAATCGGTTTCTTTCAAGATGAAGTGTTGCTGTTTTGGCCGCTGTTGGTAGAGCAGTTGCAGCTGAAGGCGCAATTTCCGGTGCGGCTGCGACCCGAAAATGAGCAAGAATTGGCTACGAGATTGTGGCGATCGCAACTCACGCCTGAAGTGTTGCAACGCTCCGGTGTAGGTGAGTATCGGCTGGTGCGGCGACTGTTGGACTGGTTGCAACTGGCTGCTCTGGCGGGTACTGCCACCGAGGATATTCCTGGCATTGTAGAAGTGGGGTTATCTGGGCAAGATTCGGCTTTGTTTGGGGAGTTGTTGTGTCAGTGGCGCAGTTGGTGCTTGGAGCGTGGCTTGCTCACCTACGGTTTGCTCTGCGAACTGTACTGGCGCTATCTTTTGCCCAACCCCACCTATCAGCAGCACCTGAGTCGGCGTTATCAAGCAGTTCTAGCCGATGATGTGGATAATTACCCTGCGATCGCGCGGCAGTTGTTTGAATGCTTGCTGGATCACGGTGCGGTAGGCGCGTTTACCTACAACCCTAGTGGTGGCATTCGTTTGGGTTTGGGTGCTGATCCACAGCATTTAGGTGATTTGGCAACGCGGTGTCGAGTCATGGAGTTGTCTGCAAACGTCAATCCTGGCTTGGCGAATCAGGTGGGGTTGTCTGTCGTGGAAGTCGTCACCGATCCTTTATTTCTCACCCAGCTACCAGAGGCAGTGCAATCGCTACAAACGACTTCTCGCGCGCAGTTATTGCGGCAGACCGCTCAAGCGATCGTGGAAGCGGTGGAGTCAGGGCAAGCGCAACCCCACGAAATTGCCGTAATTGGCCCTGGTGTAGACGCGATCGCCCGTTATACCCTGCGAGAAATCCTGGGCAAACATGGCATCGCTGTCGAGTCGATTAATGACCAGCGGCCCCTAGCCAGTTCTGCAATGGTGCGAGCTTTACTGACGCTGCTCACGCTGGTCTACCCGAATTTAGGCCGCCTGATCAACCGAGATGCTGTTGCGGAAATGCTAGTCGTCCTCAGCCAAACTCCCCACCCTGAAGGGCAAGATTCGGCATCTACCAACTCCAAAACGTCATCCCACCCTACGGGAACGCCAAAGGCGAACATCCTTCATCCATCCATCGACCCCGTCCGTGCTGGCCTCCTAGCCGATCACTGTTTTGAACCGCACCCGGATTCCCCCCGATTACTTCCTACTACCGAATTTCCTCGTTGGGATCGCTTGGGTTATGAAGCAACTAAGGCTTATGACGAGATTGTGCAGTGGATCGAAACTCAGAAGTTACAGCAAGAACAACACTTAGTTCCAGGGGCGATCGCGATTCTGGACCGCGCCATGCAAAAGTTCTTGTGGAATGGTAGTCACCTGCCCTTCGACCAACTAGCGACTCTCCGAGAACTCATGGAGACCGCCCAGCATTATTGGGAAGTGGATGCGCGACTACGGCAAAGCGAGAATGCCGATACGCCCGCTTCTGTCACGGTTAGCAACTTTATTCAACTATTGCGCGGTGGTACGATCACAGCCGACCCTTATCCGGTACGGACTGGGAGGACTGCCAATCAAGCAGTGACTTTGGCGACGATTTTTCAGTACTGCTCCAACCGTTTATCTCATCGTTGGCAATTTTGGCTCGATGCAGGTTCACCGCGCTGGCTCACAGGCTCTGAAACTTTGTTTGGCGCACCTCTATTTTTGCGAAGCTGGTCGGGCACACCTTGGACAGAAGCCGATTCGATGGCCGCTTTAGAGCGACGGTTGCAACGGATTTTGCTGGACTTGTTGGGTCGAGCGGGCGATCGCGTGTTTCTCTGCCATAGCGACTTGGCAACCAACGGTCAGGAGCAAATCGGCACACTGCTGTCGTTGGTGAATGCTTCGGTGCCGATGGTGACAGAACCGATGGCGACAGAGGATGCCCTTATGGCAAGTTCAACCAGCCCTTGATTTCCTGCACCAACCACGAACACTCAGCTCGGCTCAAACCTTCACCAAAAGAATATTCACGCATCCCTGCCTGAATCGTGATTCTGCGGCGAACTTCTGATCCAGAGGAGATTTTAGACTCGGTGCTATCTTCAAACACATCTTCGATTTCGCCGATACCACCATCCGGTTTTTCCGGGATATAGCCCAGGATTTTTCTGTAAATGACGAAGCAGTGTTTGTCGAAGTAAACGCGGGTTGGGCAAGCGGACGTATAAGTCAAAAACGAGACTGTGAGCGACAGAATTAGGTAGCCAAACGCCCAGTCCCAATAGCCTCGGCTTAGCGCAATCAGAAATGAACAGACAAAAAAGAACAAACCTAATGACAAGAAGGGCAATGTAAGCCCTGTCCCTCTCGCAGGAATCTCGATTTGCATCTCAGTTTCGGCTTGCCTTAGCTTGACCTGAGTTCCCTCTGGCGCTTTTGCTAGAGGAGCAGTCGGATGCTGGCGCGATCGCTCCTTCGCTCCTTGCAACCCAGATTCCAGCGCAGCCAAAGCTTCACGAGCGGTACTGAAACGGTTGTCGGGAGCAGGCTCCGTTAAGCGGTCAATCCAGTCGAGCAGATGAGGATTGAGACTAACGCGATCGCGCCATTCCAACCGCAAATCTTTCTGGGGTAAATCGGCGGGAGCAACGCCTGTGACTAAGTGAATCAAAGTGGCTCCCAAGGCATAAAGATCGGAAGCAGGAACTGCACGACCCCCAAACTGCTCTAGAGGCGTGTAACCGTAAGTTCCCACCACGGTAAACGTAGAGCCTTCCGTCGCCGCTCGATCTTGCACCGCCCCAAAATCTACTAGATAAATCTCACCATCATCGCCCCAAATAATATTGCTGGGCTTGATGTCTCGGTGCAGCACCGGAGGGCTAAGTTCGTGCAGGTAAATCAACGTTTCCAAAATTGCTGTGGCAATATCGCGAATTTCTAACTCGGTAAACTTCTCACCTTGCACCAACAACTCTTTAAGAGATGCGCCAGGAATATACTCCTCTACCAGGCCAAACCACAGCGGCTTCTCCTCCAGACAAAAGTAATCGTAGTACTGAGGAATGCGGGCATGGTCTAACTGTTTGAGGACTTGGGCTTCCCGCTCAAACAGCCTCACATGCTCCCATTGGGTACTCCCTTCAACTGTAAGTAGTTTGATAATGACCTGGTTGGCAGCATCCTCGGGCTCTGCTAAGTCATCTGCTAACCAAGTCTGCCGTACAGGATGATCGTTGAATTGGACTTGGAGTTGATAGCGATCGCAAATCACCTGTCCTGGCTCAAGCATCCTCTTCGAGTACCTGTTGGTTTTCTTCCACTGTGCCACCTGTTCTTAAGGAATTGCAAATTCTGGTGTGTTTCTCTAGCTAGCCTTACTAGGATGAACAAAAATCCTCTACAGATCTATGAAAGACCGCGACTACACACTCATCATCGATAAGAGCGGTAGCATGTCTACTCCAGACCAACGGGGCGGGCGAACCCGGTGGGCAGAAGTCCAAGAATCTACCCTGGCACTAGCGAGAAAGTGTGAGCAATTTGATCCAGATGGCATCACCGTTTATCTGTTCTCCAGCCGTTTCAAGCGTTACGACAACGTCACCTCGGCAAAGGTTGATCAGTTGTTTCTAGAGAACGATCCGTCTGGTACAACCAATCTTGCTTCTGTGTTGCACGATGCCACCAACAGCTATCTCCAACGCAAGCAGGCCAAACAGACAAAGCAGGGAGAGACGATTTTGGTGATTACCGACGGTGAACCAGACGATCGCCGAGCGGTAATGGAAGTGATTGTGAACGCCTCACGTCAGCTTGATCGAGACGAAGAATTAGCGATTTCCTTCATCCAGGTGGGCAATGACTCCCAAGCTAGTAAATTTCTCAAATCCTTAGACAATCAAATGCAAGATATTGGGGCAAAATTTGACATTTGCGACACGATTACATTTGATGACATGGCAGATATGAGCCTTGCCGAAGTGCTGACGAACGCCATCCACGATTAAGCAACCTAGGTGAGCTGCACCGGAAGCTTCAACTTTAGCGAAATGCAGCTCACTGACGCTCCAAGGCCAACCAGCTCCTAATTTCCTGGGCAATCCAAAGACACTCCATCGCACTTAAACCAAGCCCAAAAGAATAGCACTGAGTCGATGTCTGGATGGTAATTATTTCCTTCCCTACTCTGTCATCCCTTGCAACTTGTACGCTTTGGAACACGTCTAGAATGTCTTTAGAAGAGCCTTGACGTTGCCCAATACAGTCATTTAACACAAATATCTGAACCGAAAATTGGTTTTGGTTAATTACAATGCGCTGGTGAGTGTACACCCTTATTAGGTAAAAACAGAAGAATGCAGCATAAACAAAACTAATAGAGACAGCAAAAAAACTAAAGCCAATAGAGGCAGGAAAAAAACTAGAACCAAAGACAGCCAACAAAGAAACTAGACTGAAACCTATAAAAATGATTGCGAAATCTTGAGCTTCCGCTCTTGGAGCTTTCCAAAAAGGTTGTTTCTTTGGAGGAATTGTAATCACAAGTTCATGTCTAGACCTCTGAACCTTTACACGAGTCCCTACAGGTGGATGGCTCTTCGAGTTCGCTATGTGGCTTAGAGTGCTTGAATGGCTCTTCAAGTTCGCTGTGTGGGTTAGAGTGCCTGATTCGAGAGCCTCTAGTGCTTGTTGGGCTTGACTAAAGCGCCGCTTGAGAGATGGTTCTACTAGTTTTTCAATCCAACTGACTAAATGAGAACTAGCGTTGGTGCGATCGCGGAACTCAATTGTCAGATCAGACTGAGGTAAATCCGCAGGAGCCACGCTAGTTAACAAATGAACTAAAGTTGCACCTAAGGCGTATAAGTCGGAAGCAGGGACAGTACGACCACCAAACTGCTCCATTGGGGCATAGCCATAGGTGCCCACAACAGTAAATGTTGCCCCCTCCGCTGCGGCTCGATCTTGCACCGCGCCAAAGTCTACTAAATAAATGTTTTGATCTTCGCCCCAAATTAAGTTGCTGGGCTTGATGTCGCGATGCAGAACCGGGGGATTGAGTTTGTGCAGGTGAATCAGAATTTGTAAAACTGAAACCGCGATTTTACGAACTTCGGTCTCGGTAAATTTTTTGCCTTGCGTTAAGAGATCCTTGAGCGAGCCACCCGGAATGTAGCTCTGAACCAACCCAAACCAAAGCGTGCGATCGTCAATGGAAAAAGAATCTCGGTACTTGGGGATGCGGGGGTGATTGAGTTGCTTGAGGACTTGGGCTTCGCGTTCAAACAGCTTCAAGTCATCCCACTGCATATCCCCGCCGAAGGTGAGGAGCTTGATAATCACAGGCTCTGGAGGCGCTACTTGTAAATCTTCAGCCAGCCAGGTTTGCCGTCCTGCGTTCTGCCTTAGTTTTTGTTTGAGTTGGTAGCGCTCCTGAAGCACTTGGTCTGCTTGCAACATCTGACGGCGACTGTACTTGAGAAATTAGCATTTCCAATCTAGCCGTAGATTTGCTGAGTCCCTGAAATGTGAAGGTTTCGTACTAGCCAGCAGTTAAGGTGGTCTCAAACAGGCGCAATACCTTCTGCCAAGCGTCTTGGGCAGCATCTGAGTTGTAGCTGGCTCGCTGATCGCAGAAGAAGCCGTGTTCAGCTTCAGGGTAACGGAAGACTTGATGCGGAATTTGATGCAACTTGAGGGCGGCTTCGATCTTTTGCACTTGCTCTGGAGGAATGCTGGCATCTTGATCGCCAAAGAAGGCATACAGGCTACCTTGAATTTCGCCAGTGCGACTGACTGTGGCTAAGCCGCCGCCCGGAGTCATGGTCGCGATCCCCGCGCCGTAGAAAGAAGCAGTCGCTTTGATGTCGGGTAAAGTTGCTGCTAGGTAAGCTACATGACCGCCGAAGCAGAAACCAATACAACCAATGCGATCGCCCGCTACATTGGGCAAGTTTTTCAGATAGTTAATCGCAGCTTGAATATCTCCTAAAAGCTCACTGGCTTTGGTTTTGTCTTTGTACTCTCTTCCCACTTGAATGTCTTCTGGCTGGTATCCAGTTTCAAATCCCGGCACTTGGCGTTGGTACAAAGCAGGGGCGATCGCGACATATCCTTGTTTTGCGATTCGCTCAGTCACGTCCCGAATATGCGAGTTGATGCCAAAAATCTCTTGCAGCACCACAACGCCAGGAAATGTCCCTGCGGCGCTAGGCTGGGCTAAATAAGCTGCGATCTCTAGACCTCCGCTAGAAACCTGAATCTGTTGAGTTTGAATTGCTTGGTCTGCCATATGCCGTTCAAGTTGAGTGAAGTCGCCCTTCAAATTCTAGAGGAAGAAATTTATTTGGCTGAACTCAGCCTAGAAATCTGTGACGATGACAAGCTCATACCATCAGGTGAACCAATATAAGGAAGCGCTGAGGGGCGATCGCAGTCCATACTGGAATGGTTTTGTCAGCACTGGCAAGCAAAACACTTTTTTTCTGAAAATTACGAGCTAGGGCTTGATAAGCTTCGATCATCACTAGCTGTAGACCATCAATTCCTGTATCGGGGCCGCTGGAGGCATTGGCATGATCCAATTTCATATTCAACCGGATAGTGAAATTCCGGCGTCTACCCAACTCTTCAATCAAATTCGCTTCGCGATCGCCTCGCGGCAGTTTCCCCCAGGGCATCGTTTGCCGAGTACCCGTCAGCTCGCTATGCAGACTGGATTGCATCGCAACACGATCAGTAAGGTCTATCGCCAACTGGAAGAAGCGGGATTTGTGGAGTCTATTGCTGGCTCTGGCATTTATGTGCGGATTCAAGGAGATGAAGGCTCGTCCAAACAGCGATCGCCCCTGCTAGAGCAATATCCTCAAGCCCACAAGCTGATTCGGCAAAGTTTGGATGAGCTGCTGAAGCAAGGTAGTTCTTTGAATGAGGCGCGAGAGCTGTTTTTGGCGGAAGTAGATTGGCGGCTGCGGTGTAGCGCCCGCGTTTTAGTCACGGCTCCGACTCAAGATATTGGGGCAGGAGAACTGATGGTGCGCCAACTAGAGCAAGAGCTGCAAATGCCAGTGCAATTAGTCCCGATGGAGGAACTGGAGCGGACGCTGGCTCAAACTCGCTCTGGAACGGTCGTGACTAGTCGCTACTTTATTGGCGAAGCAGAGGCGATCGCAGGCCCTAAATCGGTGCGGGTGATCCCTGTAGATATCTACGACTACGCCCAAGAAATTCAAGTCATTCAGAAGCTCTCGAAGGATAGTTGCCTCGGCTTAATTAGTCTCAGTTCGGGCATTATCCGCGCCGCTGAAGTCATTATTCACAGTTTGCGAGGAGATGATGTGCTAGTCATGACTTCGCAACTCGAAGACACTTATAAGCTCAATGCGATCGTGCGGAGTGCCCAAATTATCATCAGTGACCAAGCCAGTTTTTCGATCGTGAAGGCGACAGTTGCGGCAGCGAGAGAGGATATTATTCGGCCTCCTCAAGTGATCTGTTGTGAAAACTACATCAATACCAAGTCAATTAACTTACTCAAGCGAGAATTGGGCTTGGAATAGTTCATCTTAAAAATTTGTTGGTATTTCTAGCTTGAGAGGGAAGATATTTTTTAATACCAATCAGGGTGATCGCAGGTTAAATCGCAAAAAGTGACTGCTTATGTAACGTCAAAGTGACTGCTTTGTAACGACATATTGCATCCTTTGTCGAAAGATTGAGAAGTTGTCCAAAAATTGAACCACGAATTAACTTAAGAATTTAAAGGAACACCTAGAGAGACACCATGAATAACATACAGAAATATCGTTTTATCTGTACTCTGACCTTTGGGGATATTTATGGTCAAATTATTGTTTGGTTGATTGTAATTTTCTTAAGTTTGGCCGCAGCTCTGGCTTTGATGGGAGCAAGTCGTCCCGTTTATGCCTTAGCAACGGTAGGTTTAATCCTGGTGTTGTCGTTGCCATTTTTGCTATTTGCTTTCGTCACTACGCTGTTTAATCACATTGAAGTCACGGCTACAGATGCAGCAACCAAACCAGAAACAGCTCCCAACAACATCCCAGCGCAGAGACCCGCTCAGGCTGCTAGCTAAGCCGCCCTTCTTAGAAACTCTTTAGAAAGTTTGTGTCAGCATCACGCTTCTCAGTAGAGAGGTGTGATGCTTTGTTGTGTCTACCTAGCAGCTCTCAATCAAAGATTTCTAAAGAAGTTCTCACCTGCTGGCTAGGAAACTTTGAGTTGCGTCACCATAGTAGAACAAGCGTTTTCCAGCTGGTTCGAGCATGATTGATCATGATGTGATTATTGTTGGGGGCGGTTTGGCTGGCTGTCGAGCTGCCCTCGAAATTATCCGCACTGACCCTAACCTCAGTGTGGCTCTGGTGGCTAAGACCCATCCCATTCGTTCCCACTCGGTAGCGGCTCAAGGTGGCATTGCCGCAACCCTCAAAAATGTGGATAGCAGTGATACTTGGGAAGCTCACGCCTTCGACACAGTCAAGGGTTCCGACTATCTGGCCGATCAGGATGCGGTAGAAATTCTGACTAAAGAAGCGCCAGGAGTCGTGATTGATTTAGAGCATATGGGAGTGTTGTTCTCCCGTTTACCCGATGGTCGGATTGCTCAGCGAGCCTTTGGGGGGCATTCTCACAATCGCACTTGCTATGCTGCCGACAAAACGGGTCATGCGATTTTGCATGAACTGGTGACTAATTTGATGCGCTACGGCGTGTACCTTTACGAAGAGTGGTATGTGACTCGCCTGATTTTGGAGGAGGGGCAGGCCAAAGGTGTGGTGATGTACCGCATTGAAGATGGGCACCTGGAGGTGCTGCGGGCCAAAGCGGTGATGTTCGCCACCGGGGGCTATGGCCGCGTCTACAATACCACCTCCAACGATTTTGCCTCTACCGGAGATGGCTTGGCGATGACGGCGATCGCGGGTCTGCCGTTAGAAGATATGGAGTTTGTCCAATTTCACCCCACTGGGTTGTATCCGGTGGGCGTGTTGATCTCAGAAGCAGTCCGGGGCGAAGGCGCTTACCTGATCAACAGTGAAGGGGAGCGGTTTATGGCTACCTATGCGCCGAGCCGCATGGAACTGGCTCCACGGGATATTACCTCACGGGCGATCGCCCGTGAAATCCAAGCAGGGCGAGGCGTTCATCGCGATGGCAGTGCGGGGGGGCCGTTTGTCTATCTCGACCTACGTCATATGGGTCAAGAAAAGATTATGAGCCGCATTCCTTTTTGCTGGGAAGAAGCGCATCGCCTGATTGGCATTGACGCAGTTCATGAACCCATGCCTGTGCGGCCTACGATTCACTACTCGATGGGTGGTATTCCCGTCAACACAGAAGGTCAGGTCCGCAGTAGTACTGAGGGCTTGGTGGAAAGTTTCTTTGCCGCCGGGGAAACCGCTTGTGTCTCAGTGCATGGCGCTAACCGCTTAGGCAGTAACTCGCTGCTAGAGTGTGTGGTTTTTGGGCGCAAAACTGGAGCAACGATCGCTCAGTATGTGCAAAACCGGAAGCTGCCGGATGTGGAGGAGTCGCGTTACCTCACGGATACCCAAAATCAAATCCAGTCTTTGCTTGATCAACCCGGCGAGTACCGCATTAACCAAATTCGAGAAGCCTTTCAAGACTGCATGACCGACTACTGTGGGGTATTTCGCACCGAGGCTCGGATGCGCGAAGGTCTAGAAAAAGTGCGATCGCTGCAACAACAGTACGGCCAAATTTATTTAGATGACAAAGGCAAACTCTGGAATACCGAAATTCTAGAAGCCCTAGAACTCCGCAGCGTCATGACCGTGGGAGAAATGATCATCACATCAGCCCTGTGGCGGCAAGAAAGCCGAGGCGCCCATTCGCGAGAAGATTACCCCGAACGAGATGATGCTAACTTCTTGAAGCACACGTTGTCTTACTACTCACCGGCAGGCGTTGATGTGCGCGATCGCCCTGTGACCATCACAATGTTCCAACCGCAAGAGCGTAAATATTGAGTTTTTGAAACGAGTTTTCTTAAAAACTTCCTACGTAAGGCGCTACTGTAGCTAGCGAGTTCAATAATACAATTGTTGAACTTCACTCACAGTTGTGAGTTAACTGTGCGATCGCCAGAGAATGATTAGGTTAGTCTGATATGCAAAACGAAGAATATTTATCCTTATTGCGGCAAGGTGTTTCGCAGTGGAATCAGTGGCGAAGAGAAAACCCTGAGATTCAGGTAGATTTAAGCAAGTTAGACCTAAGAGAAATTAGTTTGGTTCAAGCTAATCTCAGCTTTGCTAATCTCCAAGGCGCAATTCTAGAAGGAGTCAATTTAAGTGGAGCTATTTTACTCAATAGTGACCTGCGACAAGCGGATTGCAAACAAGCTAATCTCAACGGTAGCAATCTAGTAAGCGCCAATGCTCAGGGCGCTATTTTTACCCAGGCAAAATTTATGGGGGGAACCCTAGTAGACGCAGATTTCACAGGAGCTAGCCTGGAAGAAACCGATTTTAGCGGCGCTGATCTCTCTGGTGCAATTCTGAAGTCTGCTAACTTAAACAAAGCGATTCTTTGTGAAGCTAAATTGCTCAGAACGAATTTAGTGAAGGCTTGTTTAACTAAGACAGATTTTAGCTTGACCGACTTAAGAGAAGCTGATCTTAGAGGTGCTGCTGTCAGTCAAGCTGACTTTAGTGATGCCAATTGTCACGGAGCCGATCTGAGTGAAATTGATTTGAATTCCGCTAACTTTAGTAGAGCTATTTTGCCAGATCCAACCTGTCATCTCTAAGCTCAAACCTTAATACCCGCGATCGCTCGTCTTGATTGCTTCAATCTTAGGATGCTTGGTAGTACTTAATCATTGATAAGCAATTACGCTGCTCATCAGTACGAACATAGCTAATTTGATCAGCAATCCGAGCGATTAGCTGTAGCCCTCTACCACTAGAGGCAGTAGGATCAAAGGTTTGCTCTCGACTTTTGAGATTTTGAATTAAATCAAAAGGTGGACCAAAATCCCAGACATAAATTTCTAGTTGTTGAGGTGTAATAGTTACATCAATCTCGACAATTGTGTCAGGTGGTAAGTTGCTATGAGCATGCTTGACCGCATTGGTAAATCCTTCAGCTAAGGCTGTCTGACACTGAATCCAGGTTTTTCTAGGAATCGTTGGCTGATGTAACTGCTCGAACCAAAGCAGTACTTGATTGAGTTCTGCAAGATTTGTCGTTACCTGAAGGCGATTTTGTGAAGTCACCTGGAACCTAATCTAAATAACTATTACTATAGTGAGCTAAGAAATTAAATTTCCCTTGAAAGTCTCAAGAAAAATTTAACTCATGCAGTCCCACCGTTTCTTAGCTTTGTCTTACTCAAAGGATGATAAAGCAAAATTCTCAGAGTGGAAACTCAGGTTCATTATATTTTTGATGTACCAGAGTTGTTGTCAGATTGAAGGTAACTAAAGCTTACCCCACCCCTGATTCCTAAAAGTTGCTTCAGAGAAAACAGGGATGGAATAAAAAGATGCTACTGCATGAAGCTGCGCTGATGAAAATATCAGCTTCTTCTCCAAATCTAAGCTAGCTGGCGACCTTTTGCTCGAATGCTTCTCGGTTGGGAAAAATCTCGAACAAACTGTCCATACTGGTTAACTGAAGAATCATTTCAATCTGATCAATGATGGAGCAAAGTGCGAGCCTACCGCCTGCTTCTCGCACGGTTTTGAGGATCATGACTAAAGCCCCTAACCCAGAACTGTCCATAAAGGTAGCTTTTTCACAGTCAATTAAAATTGTTTTTGCACCGGAGGCGATCGCATCACTCACATCTCGCCGGAGCTGATTGCCACTAATGCTATCAATTGATCCAGAAGCTTGAATTACTGTAACTTGAGAGTCCATGATCATCTATCCATTCACGAATCTAGGTTTAAGTGATATTGCTCTCGCTGCTCGAAAGTAGTTAAAGCAATGCTTTAGGGCTTATTCAGGCTGCCAAACGGCTGCACGAATAATGACGAGTAACAGCGCTAGGTTATAAACTGACCACGCTGCGTTAATTAGGTGAACCGCGGGGTCCTCTAATGTGCCCGTTACTAAGCGGTACAGACTCCAAACTATACCAAGTATGGTCAGTACAAAAACAGTTAATTGCGGAATAACGAGCCCTAAATAAATGCCTGCTTGCCGCTGTTTAGGAGTAACTTGAAATCTAATCGGACGGTTGGTGAAGACACTAACCACCGCTTGAATAAACAATGGAAAGAGAGCGATCGCGTACTGTTCAGACCGCCAAATTTCTCTAGCGGGCACGCCCCAACCCGCCACCATAAAGGTGAGGCGATTCAAAATAAATGCTGGGAAGAAGTGTATGGCAAAATCAGGGCCAAAGGATGTCACCGGAATAATGCCTGTGAAAAAGTAGATAATTGGGCAGGCAATAAATATTACAGTCGCAAAACCTGATAGATAGCTATACATAGTTTGGAAATACTGCAATCGCTGCCAGAATGTCAGCCCTGGCTTCGTGAAAGGATTTTCCCGCACCATGACTTGCATGGTTCCTTGAGCCCAACGCAATCGTTGTTTTAACGTGGAACTTAGGTCATCAGGTGCTAATCCTTCTGCCAAAACTTCGTTATGGTAGATCGACTTCCACCCATTGGCATGCAAGCGCATTGCCGTATTCATGTCTTCGGTGATGCTGTTGCTAGACATACCACCGACCAAGTCGAAATCGCTTAACTGGCGCTCATTTTTGCTGTACTCGTTGAAGAAATGCCGCAGGCCTACATTTACCAGCGCTTCGCGTCGGAGGATGGCATTAGTGCCTGTGTAGAAGGCAGAGTTGAGGCCATCTTTACCTTGCTGGATGGGGCCATAAAATAGATTGGCTCGATGTCCGAAGGGGTCACCTGGTGGGATGTTGTAGAAATCCTGAGGCGTTTGAACGAAGGCAATGCGGTTACTGTCGTAACGGCCTGTAGCTACGTTGTAAGTGTAGAAGTAGGAGAGTACCCGCTTCAGGAAATGGGGTTTGGGAATGTGGTCTGCATCTAAGGTAAGAATGAACTCCCCAGCAGTGCCACCCGCAAAGATAGCGTAGTTAATGTTACCCGCTTTGGCGTAGTGGGGTTTTCCAGCAGGCTTTGGCCGAGCAATGTAGCGGCACCGTAGGACTTCGCTCAGTTCTAGTTCTTTGTGATGCAGCGATTGCTCGGTTTGCTTTTCTTCGGCGGACAGGCGATCGCGCAGGCTGGAATGTCCTGGATTCAGCATCAGCGCTAGCTTCTGAAGACTTTGTAACCACCCAAATACTAAGTTGCCCTGATTAATGGTAGATGGATCTTCGAGGAAGGCTTCGGCGGCTTGCGTGTCGGGTTCTAGTTGTTTCAGTTCTTCTAGGCGAGTAGCTAGCTGGACTCGCTCACGACTGAGGCGGGCGACTTCTTCTTGAAGTTGAGGTAGCTGTAAGTCCTCTAGAGCCAGCCGTTCAGCCATCGCTCGGATCTCTGAAGAGTTGCCATCATCCAGAATGTAAACCCGCAACTTAGTAACGGGATAGTCCATTGCTAGGGCAGCACGAGTAGTTCGCTCTACAATGTCTACCGATTCGTTGTAGCAGGTGACAAACACATCTAGGGTGGGCCAACTGGATGCAGGCATCGCCGGAGTCAACTGATCGAGTGACTTTACCTGACGGCTCAGGGGCCGCCAAAGCCCGATCGTAAACATGAGTCCGCCGATGTAGCTGTATATCTCAGCAAGTAGTAGTGGAATCGACAGCCACAGCACATCGAAATTGATCGAGTTGTTGACCCGCCAATACAAGTACCAGGCTCCTAAAATCAGATTGATTTCAGCCAAGTACCGAAACAGAAGGGTTCTCTGCTTTAAGCGAGAACGGGTGTTACCAGAAAAGTTGGGACTGCCTTCAACGATAGAGATGGGGCTGATCATACGAAACGACTTAGAGATTCCAGGGATGAATGACACCACAGATGGGGCGAGGAAATCGCAGAGCTAGAGATTGGGTTGGCGAGACTGAACCGCAGTATTGTTTGGCGCTGATGCCCAATAGGTTCCAGCTCTATCCCTCACCAGTTGGATTGCTTGCGTCGCTCTCTCAGGTAGGCCTCGCCCGGAGTCTCCTGCCGCGATCGCCTCCCACCAAGGAGATTTCGCTGATTGGGTGGGACGAATGAGCGGTTGTTGCTTGGTACTGACGTAGAGCAACGATTGCAAAATCAAGCTATTGGTACCACTGCTAAAGGCCGCGATCGTCGGTTTCCCGGTTTGCTCATAAAACCCTTCGTAGTAGCCCAGCAGCGGACTATACAAGTCTGTGACTTGCTCCCCTAGCTGACGAGCGTACTTGTTTTCTGGCAGCAAGGCGCGGAACGCAAAGGCGATCGCGGTGCTAACAATCCGCAACTCTGGAATGGCTGAACCATCATCTGCCAGCGTGGCCCAAGGCTGTTGTTTGCCTACGAGCGTGCTATGAACAATGTAGGGTTTACGGTTGATTAAAGTGGTTCCAGCGGCGGTGAAGGTGCCAGTCCGACGATAGCGTTCGGCTTGGGCTTGCAGCATGGGTTGCACCAGTTCCTTCATTTGCGGATCTAGGCCAAACTCCAAGGCATACAACACGAAGGGATCGGCGACAGTGTAAGCAGGTCTTTCTGTTTTGTTGCCAGCTTGCAACCGCTGTGTAGGCACTGGAGCACCATCTACAGTAGCGGTTTCGTATCGACCTCCTACCGCTGAGCGATCGACCTCAAAGCCCCACAACTGAAAGCCGCGAGCAGCATATTCTTCATATCCCAGATAGTTAACGGGCTTGATTCGGGTTAACCAACGTGCAGCTCTCTGGGGTTGCTGATCTCGTGTGGTGATGGCACTAAATATCTTGCCATCTCGAATTACGCGCAGAAATGACCAATCTAGAACGGTTTGATCGACCGCCTCTGTATATTCGGGATGATAGCTTTTTAGGTTGTGTAGAGCTGCTAGAAGTCGCCCTACATCGGTTCCAGACCAGCCATTCCCTTCTGTGATTGGGTTGCCCCCATAATCTACAGGTTGCAAGGTTTTTGTGTCGTAACCTCGATAAGGAAGTTCTCCGCCAAAGAGGGAGACTTGCCTTAATGCGCCTAACAACAACCGTACTCGTTGGTCGAACTCAGAAGCAGAAACAATATCTAGCGATCGCGCTGCATTCAGAGCTGCCAAATAATTACCCATGCCCCAGAGGGAAGCAGTTTTGAGGTCACTGCGATCGCTAACTAAGCCTGTATCTGGGTTGTAGTTGGACTTGAAATAGTTCCAAGCCGCTTCTGCATAGCGACGCTCTGCGACGGTTAGTGGTTTGACCGTTAAAGGAGGCTTGGATAGCCGAGAACCTACACTGCCGATAGCTGCAACCTTAACCGGAGGAGCAACCGCACGAGCAGTCGTAGCTGGAGGGGGAGTTTGAGCTTGAGTCGCCGGTTGCTGTGGGGTAGGTGGAGCAGCAGTTGGTTGTGGAGTGGATGGAGCAGCAGTTGGTTGTGGAGCCGCAGGGCTGGCAGCAGCAGTAGGTGGCTCTGAAGGAGTTGGTGCTGAGGGATTTGGTGCAGACTGTGCTGCTGTAGCACCACCACGGGGAGAGGCAAACGTTACATTACTGGAACCAATTAACGGACGGTTGCCACGAGCTTTGTAATACAGGATTTCTAAAATCAGCCCATTCGTATTGCCCGTCAAGACTTTATTGGGCTGCTTGGTGGTTTCATACAGACCTGCATAGAAGCCTGCATTCTCTGGATCTTTTAAGGTTTTGACCGCATCAAAGACTTTTTGAGCGTAAGCATTATCGGGGTACAGATAACGCCAGCCAAACGCGGCTTTGGTACTGATGTTGCGGAACTGAGGGAAAGCCTCATTCTTTTCGTTGATCGCAGCCCAAGGTACGCCGTTGGAATAGACGGTGTTGTAGATAAAGTAGGGAGCTTGGTCGAGATTATCCTCGGAAACGGCTGTTAGTTGACCTGTAGAGTCATAGCGACGTTTTTGAGCTTCTAGCACCCTAGCCGCATAGTCCCCTAAGACTCCTCCTAGACCAAATTCAATGCCGTCAAGGATATATGATTCACTCACGACATAGTTGTTGGCATTGGAACTTTGATAGTCACGGGTATCGACTGGAATTTGGACGCCATTGACATCAACAAACTTAAAAGGTTCTATCTCTAGAGCTTTAGCGGGCTTCAGATTCCAAAGCTCGTAGCCTCTGGCAGCATATTCCTCATACCCTAATCGTCCTTCTTGTACAGGAAGAGTTTTGCCATCCTCTAGGACTGCGGCTCCATACATCTGTTCATCTTTTATGGAGCGAGCCAACTGCCACTTAGACAGAACACCTTTTGTCCAGTCGGCGTATTGAGGATGGCAAGTCCGAATAATGTGCATGGCGGCGAGCAAACGCCCAATGTCAAGGGCAGACCAGCCAATACCCCGTTCTATGGGGTTATTACCATAGTCTACTAAAGCCCCAGTAGCAGTGTTGTAGACTTTGTTGGGTAAGGTGTCTTCAAATAGTCTTAAGCTAGCGAGCGTCGTCAAGAACTTATTCAGACGGGTATCAAATTCTTTTTGGTCAATCAAATTCAACCAACGAGCCGAATTCAGAGCCGTCAAGTAGTTCCCCATATCCCACAAGGTGCTAGAGGGATAATTGCCGACAGAATTCACCAATCCCGTGGCGGGCTGATAGTTCTTGACGAAGTATTGCCAAGCTGTAGTGGCGTAGGCTTGCTCTTCTGGCGTTAGAGGCACTGTGATTTCGGCACAAGCGCCACCTGTGGCAACGGGTTGCTGAGCAACTACTGGTTTGGAAAGATAAGTATTGAGCAGGAATTGAAAGCAGACCCCCACTAAAAATAGGGCGATCGCTCTAATCCATTTAGGCTGAAAAGTTCTCCGCATGCTGAAAACCAAATTAGGGACGGATATGATTGCTGTGATTTATGGCGTAGCTTGCACTCCTGCCCATACCGTGAGGGGTTTGCCCACTTTTCGATACAACAAACTCTCTAGTACTACCCCGTTGTTGTTGGCTGTAAGCGCTGCATTCGGTTCATTGAGCAACTCATAAAAGCCGTTGTACCAACCTTTTTCGGCTTTCATATTGGTGTTGACAAAATCGAATAGCTTTTGGGTGTAGTCGTTGTTGTAGAGGACATGCCAGCCCACTGCCGCTTTGGTGCTAAGGAAGCGGAGATGGTATTGTGATTTCTGCTCAGGGGTAATGGTTGACCAGGGTTCCCCGTTCACAAATAAGGTGCTGTAGACAAAGTAGGGAGCGCGATCAAGGTTGTCTTCAGTGACAGCAGTGAGTTTCTTGGTGGCACGATAACGAGCCGCCTGAGCTTCAAGAACTCGATCTGCAAAAGGCTTTGGTAATGATTGAAAGCCTGTTTCAATACCATCTAGAATGAAAGGCTCACTGAGGACATAGTTGTTGGCTTGGCTATTGGAGTAGTCTCGGCGATCGTAGGGGACTCCTTGCCCGTAGAGGTTAACGTAGGCAACTTTGGATTGATAGTCCAAGGCTTTATCAACTTTCATGCCCCAAAGTTTTAGCCCGAAAGCGGCATAATTTTCATATCCTAAACGGCCTTCCTGATTGACCTGTTCTTTGCCTTTAACTACTGCGGTGCCGTACATATCACCATCTTTGGTGAGTCGGTCAACCTTCCAGTGTTTCCAGACTGCTTCGGTCTGCTCTTGAAACTCAGGATATTTAGCGCCAATGATTTTCAGCCATATAGCCATACGTCCGATGTCTAGGGCCGACCAGCCAATCTCCTGCCGCTTGTCTAACTGCCCATAGCCCACAGGAAGCAGCGTCTTAGCGTTGTAGACCTTGTTTGGTAGTTCGCCTTTGTAGAGAGGCATTGTTGCCAAGGTTTTCAAGCTAACGCTCATTTTGGCGTTAAATTCCGTTTCTGCAACGATGCCAAGCTCCTTAGCACTGACTAATGCCGCTAGTGCTGCGGCTTGGTCCCACATCGTGATTGAAGCAAAACCATCTACCGCATTGACTAGTCCCGTCTTTTCATTCCAGTTGGCCTCAAAATATTTCCAGGCTGTCTGAGCGATCGCCTGTTCTTCGGGAGTCAGGCTACCTGCTCCTGCCCCTGCCGCTACATAAGGCGTTTTGACTGCTTGAAGTTGTTGCTGAGAAACAGGTGTGCCTTGCAAACTCCAGGATTTTGAATCTAGCTTTGCGATCTCTGTAGCTTCAGGTGGCAAACCCGGAGGGAGAGACGGTAACGGTTTGGCAATCGGTTTAGGGGAGGTCACAACTTGTGGAGCTTGCCGAGAGTTACGGGACAGTGTTTCTAATCCAGCGATCGCGATGGCAGCTGTGAGAACTCCACCTACTATTGCTAGTAACGATAATCTTTTAGAAGGAGGTTCAAAATCCATTGAGTCAAGAAGTTCAACTACAAGAATGACGTTTGTTTAAGGAATACAGAGATTAAGGTCGTGTAAGCGTACTATGTAATCTTCAATACTTTTTATACTTGAGGAACCTCCGCTTGGAATATACCCTATAGGAGATTTACTTAGGCTTTTAGGCTGAATCAAGTCAAAATTTGACCCGAAGTTGGCTGACTACCGCATCACTTTGAGCACCGCTTTCTCCTGTTTCTCGAGTAAAAATATTGCTAACGGTATAGCCAAGATCTATCTCAATAGAGGGTGATAACTCAGCTGTGCAAAGACCTTGATAGCTGTAACCGTTGGTACTGGTATCTTTTAAGCGCTGGCCTCCCAAATTGGCAGTTAACCGACAGGTGAGAAAGTCAAAAGGCTTACCCTGCCACCCTACTTCTCCGTTGTAAACAAGAAAATTTGGGGGTGAGAAGTAGCCGCTCTGCGCTTGCATATCCTTTCTCACATTCCAAGAGAACAAGTTGGCCGCAACATGAAATTGGCCAAATTTTCGTTCTAATCGGCTAAAGGACTGTGTCTCACTGTTGCCGTCGTTATAAAGTCCTACCC
This sequence comes from Trichocoleus sp. FACHB-46, assembly GCF_014695385.1. Lineage (NCBI taxonomy): Bacteria > Bacillati > Cyanobacteriota > Cyanophyceae > Leptolyngbyales > Trichocoleusaceae > Trichocoleus > Trichocoleus sp. FACHB-46. The sequence continues at coordinate 727,835 of NZ_JACJOD010000006.1, forward strand.
GGAATGACGAAAAAAGAGTTGTTTTGCGATCGATTTGCCAAAACAAATTAGGCCCAAATCTCCAAGCAGTGATTTGGTTTTCTAACGTTCTGGCATTGGCTTTATAAGGGCCTTGTTCTAAAACTCCCGTTACTGTCAGGGAAGGCGTGAGAGGCACACTAGCTTGAGCATCTAGATTGAGGGCCGCAGGCAAACGGTTGAAGAAGTCTACACCCGCTGCCACTTGTAAAGTTGATTTGCCGACCTTTGTCTGCCAGCCAATTTGAATGGGGATATTGGTGATGGTTTCAGTTTCTGGCTCCTCAAACGTGTTGAATCCCGTTTTGACTAGAAGGCGATCACCCTTATTACCCAGTTGAAATTGAGCGGTTGGCTCTATCCACTGATTATGTTGCCCAGATTGATCTTGGTTATCACGAAAATTGATTTGCAGATTTTCTAATTTAAAGGGATTAGACTTCTGGGAAGCTGTAACCGGTTCCGGCTCCTGTGGTGTCTCTAATGGCGCTGGTGCTGGAGGGGGTAGGGCGGGGGGTGGCAGTGGTGGAGGTGGCGGTGGCGGCGGGGGTACTCGTAATTCAGGGTTAAAGTTTTCTGGTCCTGAAGTGGCAATGTAGGTTGTCGTTGCCACGCCAGTAATAGTTTCTGGCTCAACTGCAACAGTGGGGAAGAGTAGAGCAACAGAACTAGCTAGCTGCTTGTCAGACTCTGCCAGTGCTTGATTTTCTGTCGCAGACATGATTGCCGTTTCAGAACTTAAAGCTTGCGAGTTAGGAAGACCTAAAGATTCAGGCTCTAAAGAGTTGGGTTTTTCTGGGGCGATCGCGGCATTCTCTAAGCTGGTGCTTGGGGTAGTGGCTGGCTCTAAAGATAGTGCTGAGGCAGATGAGTGCTGTGCTGGAAGTGAAGATGCCGTCTGGATGTCTGTTTCTGTAGCGGTATGGGTAGCTATTTCTGAAGTAGATTGCTCTGAGCGAGGCTGTAGTTCGGCCAAAATTGCGGAAGCTGCGGGATCTAAGGAGCTAGAAGTTGTAGCGATCGCTTGAACTCCAGTTCCTCCTAATATCCAGATTCCTAGACTCCAAAAAGGTAATGAGGGCGATCGCAGATGTCGTGAACTTGGGAAAAACATGGTAATCCTATCCTGCAAACTCACTTGGAAGCCTTCCTTACAGGTTTTCTAGACATCTGCATGACGCGATTGTAATTATGTTATTGAGGACTCTGATCGTTTGACGCCAAACACATTGGCTGTCTCTAAATTCGTTTCGGTGAGGTCTGCTTCCAGCAGGTTTGCTTCACGCAAATTGGCTCCATCAAAGTTGGCTCGGCGTAGATTAGCTCCGCTCAAATTGGCTTCACTCAAATTTGCTCCTACTAAGTTAGCGGCTGTTAAATTGGCCCCGCTTAAAACTGCACCACTTAAGTTAGCTCCACTGAAGTCTACCCGAACTAAATCGGCTCCTATCAGCAGCACTGCTCCCTTCAAGATAGTTTTTTGAAAGTTGGCTTCTGTCAGATTAGCCATACAAAGATTGGCCCCTGTCAAGTTGGCCTCCCTACAATGCGATCGCGTTAAGTTAGCTTGACTAACATTGGCTCCATCCAAATTAGCCCCTACAAGATTGGCCCCTGTGAGGTTGGCTCCCACGAGTTTAGTGACGATCAGATTAGCCTTGGACAAGTCTGTACCCATCAAATTGGCATTGCTGAGGTTAGCCGCCATCAAGTTTGCTCCGCTCAAATTGGCTCCAGCTAAATTCGCACCCGTTAAATTAGCGCCTACCAAATTAATCTGACTAAAATCTCGTTGTCCGGAGTCATATTGTTTCTGGAGCGTTGCAGTATCCATAAATCCTATAATTGGCTGATTAATTGATGACTAACAAACTAGGCTGGTTGGGAAAAGAGTGGCAGCTAAATCCCGCTTCGCTTTCCACGTAGGGGCGATGGCCACTGGTAAAATTTGAAACCCAGTTCTAGCGCTAAGATATCTTCTTTTGTTTCGCCCTTCATTGCTCCTTAAGACGGGATGTTATCAAGCTCGAAGGATGATGCATCGCTCTGCTCTAGCTGTAATGTCTTCAGATTCTTTGTCGTAGGACGGGCTGTGGTCCAAAGCTATTTTCCTCTCCGATACCAGTAGTGGTAGCAAATTCAGCAAGAGTTCAGCCATTTGATGGACGCGGAGAGACGACGGTAACCTGGATAACAAAATAGGCCTGCCTCGATCTGCATGCCTGCTCGTTCCTGGTAATTCTTCCTCCTACACTCAATGTCTGATTCAGAGCTAAAGCCGATCATGGCTGATACGGCAACTCCTAATACCTACGTGTTTTCCCGCAAGCAGTGGGTTTATGACCCTAGCGTGGATGCCAAGCGAGATCTCCGCCTAGATTTTCTGCGAGGCTTAGCGATCGCATCAATGGTGATCAATCACTTGGAGAGCCGTTCTTACTTCAACAACATCACTCAGGGGCACATCTACGCCAGTTCTGCGGAAGGATTCGTTTTTCTATCGGGCATGGTTTTGGGGTTGGTGACACGCCAGCGAATTCAAAAAATTGGCTTACCCGAAGCCATGAAAAAGCTATTAGAGCGAGCTTGGACACTGTATAAAACTAGCTTTATCCTGATGGCGACCTTAGGGCTGTTGTCAATCTTCTTTCCAGGCTGGACTCGCCCTGCTTTTGAAGCCGCTCCCGGAAGTTGGTGGCAAATTCTCTTAGCTGCTGCCACATTGCATTTAGCTCCTCCAGTAATTGACATCTTGCAGCTCTACGTCTTGTGCCTAGTTGCCTCTCCCGGTATGTTTTGGCTGTTACGCAGAGGGCTGTGGGCACCACTTCTGGCCATTTCCTGGTCTGTGTGGAGTTTGCAGCAGTTGCATCCTTACGCACTCAGCTTCCATCCGCTCGATCGCGATCATCCTTATTTCTCCTTTGCTTCTTGGCAGATCTTGTATGTGCATGGTTTGGCCGCAGGCTACTACCGATCGCAGTTGCAACAACTCTGGGCGCGGATTCCTAAACTGCCACTGGTCACAGTTCTAGTCACGATTGTGATTGCGGCGATGGTAGCGGCTCAGTACGACATGCAATTGGGCGTTTGGCCTGCGAATGTCTCTCAGCGAGTTCAGTGGTTGCAGTGGACTGACCGCAGTATCAACGGTCCCATTCGGTTAGTGACTTTATTGGGTTTGTTTCCTTTGCTGTACATGGTAGTCAACACATTTTGGCTCCCCCTTAATAAAGCACTAGGCAAACTTTTGATCCCTCTAGGGCAAAACTCCCTTTATGTCTATGTAATGCATGTGCCCCTGACGGTGTTGTGGTTTATGGTTCCGGGGCTCACCACAGGGGACGCCCTAGTGACAACCCTGTTGCAGGCGATCGCGATCGGATTCTTCTGGTTCCTCATCAAAAAACAATTTCTGTTCAATGTGGTTCCTCGTTAAACGACCTATCCCTCGCTAGCCTCATTATTAAAAAAGTTGTTATGGAAACATCCGATCGCCGCTTCAATCTGATTCAGCAGGTTGCTCTGTGCAGTGCTATCTTTTTGGTTGCCTTTGGCGTCCACAAAGCATTAGCCTGGCGCGAAACCTCGGTTTTGCCTGTTCCCGTCACCCGACAGATTCCCCTGAGTGGCGAAGATAAAAACCTGGCTCGCAATGCTTGGCGCTATTTTGAATTAAACCGTTCCCAGACTGGACTCGTCACTTCAGCCGCAGGCTTCCCCGCGACGACGATGTGGGATGTTGCCAATCAGTTAGCAGGGATGGTGGCAGCGCGAGAACTGGGTCTGATTTCTCTGCAAGAGTTTGATCCCTGGATGACTCAGGTTCTAGCCACCCTCCAAAAGTTGCCGCTGTATCGTAACGAGCTACCCAATAAAGCCTATAACGCTACGACTTTGGTGCCGATTGATTACGGACAACCAGAAAAACGGCAGGAGGTTGGGTTTTCGGCAGTAGAGCTGGGCAGATTGGCTCGCTGGCTAGACATCGTGGCAGTGCGCTATCCCCAACATGCAGCCGCTAGCCGAGCAGTAACCAGTCGTTGGAAGTTGGACCGACTGGTGAAGGATGGCCAGATCATGGCAGCAACCACTGCCTCTGGTAAGGAAGTTTGGCAGCCGGAAGGAACTTTGGGCTACGAGCAATATGCAGCATACGGTTTAAGCAAGCTGGGGCTGAAACCAACTCAAGCTCTAGATGTAAAGACGCAAACTCAACTCGTCGATGTGATGAATGTGGAGGTGCCAACCGATAAACAGGGGACGAAGCCCAACTGTGTCGTGAGTGAACCTTATGTCTTGGATGGCCTAGAAAGCGGCTTTAAAGCGCTGCCCGTAGAATATGCCGCTCGTTTACTCCAAGCTCAACAGCATCGATATCTAGCGACAAATCAACTGACGGCTTGGTCGGAAACAAACTTAGATCAGGCTCCTTGGCAGGTCCATAACTGTGTAGTGGCTGATGGTCGTCCTTGGCAAACCGTGACACCTGGGGGAGAGGACGCGACTGCTTTTCGAGGTAGTAGTACCAAGATTGCGATCGCCTGGAATGTCTTGTTCCGTAACCGCTACACCGAGCGAACCTACAAGGGAATGCGCTGGCTGGCTGATCCCCAACAGGGAGTATTCGCTGGCTTCTACGAAGAGAGTCAACAGCCCAACCGAGCGTTGACCCTAAACACCAATGCCATTGTTTTGGAAGCATTGCTGTATAACCAGACGGCACAACCTATAGAGGAATGGGCTAGCAACTCACAAGTTGTTTCTCGGTCAACAGGTGGTTTTAGCCTGACCGACGAAAATTAGAAGATTCTATGCTCGACTTTATCGTCATGTTAGATAACTTAGTCCGTGATGATAATCTCAACTCTTCAGCCAGTAGACTCACGATTTCGTCCACTTGACTAGTGAGGGTTTGAAAGACGAAATCATGATGGATCTTCCATTCCTCATGAGGTGCTTCTTTCCGAATTAAAGTGGCAAGTCTAATATCTAATCCCATGAGTGAATCTGTACAAAAGATCAGCAGAGTTTGATAGATTTCATTTGAAGTTAGGCGCGATGCTTTACTAATCTCAGGGCGGATTTTGCCGAAATACATCCAAGCCTTTTCAGCGTATTCTTCGACCGCAGCTTCGTACCTTGCTTGATCGTGATTAACTTTGTGATAGGACACGGATAGGACAAGCAGATGAAACTCCCACAATAGCTGTACTAAGGTATCTAAAAGTTGTGCTTGTGCTTCAATAACTTTGTTTTGTCGTGTCAACTCAGCTTCAAATTCTTTCTGTTCTCTGAGTTTGCGATCGTCAATAATTTTCTGCTCTTTTAGTTTGCGCTCATCTACCTTTTTAAGAATGTAGGGCACAAGAAAGCCACTCAGGCTGGCAGTTAAAACTAGAAGAATGGCACTCTCTCGAAAATTTTGACTTAAAAGCATGAAGGGTTCCTTGATTTAGGAGCTAAAGGAATCTAAGCAGTTTGATTCTGGATAGGCGTAATAGGCGTAAAGTTCTCATGCCGAAGTGTTTTGTCTACACGGTAGAATGCCGCCCCTGTTGTCTACAGTTCCCCAAAACCTGCGGCCTGTAATTTTCTCAAGCTAAAAACTGCGTGATAGATGGGCCATAACTACGCTCTCTCCACAGTCGTCGTGTCTCTAGGAGCCAGCGTCACCGATACTGGTAATGGGGTAGATAGTTTGGTTCTGCTCTGGCTCAATGATTTGCGTGTGGCTGTATGGGTATCGTCTGGGAATTAGATTTTTATTCACGTCCGATTTTGGACGAAAGTGGCAAAAAACTGTGGGAAGTGCTGGTCTGTGAAAGCCCCTTGGAGGCAGGCCAAAAGCCCGAAACCCTCTTTCGCTATGCCCAGTATTGCCCCAGCACCCAGGTAAACTCCCTGTGGTTGCAGGAAGCATTGCAAAACGCGATCGCTCAAGCGCCTCAACCCCCGGCTGAGATTCGCTTTTTTCGTCGCCAGATGACGAACATGATCAACAAAGCCTGCGAAGACTTAGGCATTGCTTGTGAAGTCAGCCGCCGCACCTTTGCGCTCAATCATTGGTTGCAAGAGCGAGAGCAACTTGTCTATCCCGATCAACCAGGATTCCAACCAGGAGCGAATCCGTCAGTTAGTTACGAAACCACCACTCCGCAACCGCTACCCGATGCTTTGATCGGCCAGCAGTGGGCTTTTGTTACCCTCGAAGCTAGTGCCTTTGCAGAAATGGCAGAGTGGGAAATTGCCTTTACAAGGGCTTTTCCTCTAGAAATTCTGAAACTAGCCCCTGATACCAAAATTCCAGGACTGATCATTTTTTCGCATAGAGCCTTAGCTTTGGCGGGTTGGATGTCTGGTTTAGAGTTGGCCTTCCTTAAAATGGATACCAGCGTTACCAAACCAAGATTGTTGCTCGAAACAGGTTTAAGCGATCGCTGGATTTTAGCCAATCTCACCACGCCACAACTGCAAGCGGAAGCGCAAGGATTCGAGCAAGCCAAACAAGCCGCGCAGCAAGTGCATTTTGTGGCGGTGCAGTCTGATCCGGAAGCCGAATCTTTTGCGGGATTTTGGTTATTGCAGGAACTAAATCTGGCTTAAATTGGGTTCCAAACTAGCGTAAAGTGATCCCAGGTGGATGAAGTGACGCGATTAATTGAGTCATGTAATCTCCGCCTGCTTCCCCGTTAGCTTCACTCGTCCACAGATTTTATGGGTCTTGACGAACTACAGCCAGAGATGCCAGCAGAACAACTGTTGGAGCTAGCCGCCCGCGCAGGTGCCGAAGCAGCGGAAGTGTTTCAATCGCGATCGCTTTCCCGTCCTGTTTTCTTTGAAGCCAATCGCCTCAAGCAGCTAGAGAGTACGCAGTCTGAAGGTACGGCATTACGCCTTTGGCAAGATGGCCGTCCTGGTTTAGCGGTCGCCTATGGTCCTGTAGAGCCACAAGCCTTGGTAGACCGAGCCTTGGCGCTCAGCCAACTAAATGAGCCAGAGGCAATCGAGCTAACGACAGGATCTAAAGTGTTTTACCCAGATGTGGGGGAGGCGATCGCCGTTGAGCAGCTCGTGGGTTGGGGCAAGGAAGCGATCGCCTTAGTCCGGGAGGCCTACCCAGAAAGCCTCTGTACCGCTGAGTGGGAGTGCGAAGCTGAGAGCACCCGTTTGCTCAACTCTGAAGGATTGGATTTTAGCTATACCGACACTACCTTAAGTTGTTTTTTGTCGGCGGAGTGGATTCGCGGTGACGATTTTCTTAGCGTCTCAGATGGGCAAATCCAACGTGGCAATTTAGACCCAGTGGCTTTGGCTCAGGAAGTGTTGCAACGCTTGGAGTGGGCGAAAGAAAATGTGCCAACCCCTAGCGGTCGGGTACCAATCCTATTCACCTCCAAAGCCGCCGACATGATTTGGGGTACGGTGCAAGCGGCACTGAGCGGTAAGCAGGTAATTGAGCGGGCCTCTCCTTGGAGCGATCGCTTAGGCGAACAAGTGATTTCCGATGCGCTAACCATTTCTCAGCATCCCAGTCGCGGTCCCTTTAGTTGCCCCTTCGATGATGAAGGCACACCGACTCGGCCTCTGGTTTTCATCCAAGACGGAGTGCTGCAATTGTTCTATACCGATCGCACCAGTGGGCGTTTGCTGGGGAGCGGAACGACAGGCAACGGCTTCCGTCCTGGTTTAGGCAGTTATCCCACACCCGGTTTGTTCAACTTGTTGATCGAACCCAGTGCGATGATGGCTAGCTCCACTGCCACCAAGTCTCTCCTAGATTTAATCGCCAGCCTTGATGAAGGATTGGTGCTCGATCAGATGTTGGGAGGTGGCGCGGGGATTTCTGGGGACTTCTCAGTGAATGTGGATTTAGGCTACCGCGTCAAGCAGGGGCAGATTGTGGGCCGTGTCAAGGACACGATGATTTCTGGCAATGTCTACACAGCCTTGAATCAACTGGTAGATATTGGCAGTGATGCTGACTGGAACGGTGCTTGCTATACCCCTTCGTTGATTGTGGAAGGGCTGTCTGTGACGGGGCGGCACTAGGCCATGAGGCCAGAATCAAGCGATCGCTGCTCTGACTGATGTCGTTCACTCGCTAGTTCAATTTTAAGGATTTGGGAAACTTGGATGCAGTTTGAGTAAAGCGCTGATGCAAGTTGCTCCTAGAGGAATCTGCCGACAGCAATTTTCCGTCCGATACTGAGATCTAGTGATTGCTGGGTTGGCTCTTGGCATCATTCAGGCTTAATTTGCTGTTTACCTATTGCGCATTAGGCAAACATGACATCGCCCCAGCGTGATGTTTATCTGAGTCCAAGTCTTCCTATTGAGCCGTCGGCCTGATGTGGTATCTTTCCCTCCCCCAGCATCTCCGTCAATTTTTGCGGCCTAAGCGTCTGGCTATCTTTGAAGCTTGTGCGATTGGGTTGGTCTCTGCCTTAGCAGCGGTTTTGCTCAAACAGGGGTCTGGGTGGTTGGGTGGCTGGCGCATTACAGCGGGACATACATTTCCAGCTTGGCTGGTTTTACCAACGATTGGTTTGATTGGCGGTAGCTTAACAGGCTGGTTGATTCAGCGCCTAGCCCCGGAAGCTTCTGGAAGTGGCATACCCCAAGTCAAAGCAGCTTTGGCTTATGTGCCGATCGCCCTAAATCTACGGGTGGCATTGGTTAAGCTGGTGACCACTATGTTGTCGCTGGGGTCTGGATTAACCCTGGGGCGGCAGGGGCCGACGGTGCAAGTGGGAGCAGCTTTGGCCGCGCAGTTTAGTCGTTGGGTACCTACCTCTCCCGACTACCAACGCCAGTTACTAGCGGCAGGAGCGGCAGCAGGTTTAGCGGCTGGGTTTAACGCTCCGATCGCGGGGGTGATCTTTGTCGTGGAGGAACTGCTGCAAGATGTGTCTAACTTGACGCTGGGCACAGCAATTCTGGCTTCCTTTGTGGGTGGGGTGGTGTCTCGCTTACTAGGAGGGCATGGGTTGAATATGATCCTGACAACCTCGAATGCCAAATTTTCTCTGGCAGAAATTCCCCTGTTTCTATTGTTGGGGGTCTTAGCAGGGTTGTTGGGCGCATTATTCTGTAAGGGGATTTTTGTCAGCTTAGATCTAAACCGGAAGTTGCTGCGCACAGGTGGGTTACCGCTGCGAATCGGTTTGGCTGGACTGCTGTCGGGTCTGGTTCTAGCTTTTTTGCCCGCTTCTCTGCGCGACAATACTGGGCTGCAAGAGTTTCTGGTAACAGGGGGAGCAGGGTGGCAAATCACGGCCCTGGCGTTTGTAACCAAATTTTTGCTGACTTTAGTGGCTTACGGTTCCGGGGCACCCGGTGGCTTATTTGCACCATCGCTAATTCTTGGCTCAGCCTTGGGGTATTTGGTGAGCCTTGGTGCCGAAGCTCTACAGACGTTGTTAGGAGTCCCACCTGATTTGGCGATCGCGATTGGTTCTCCGACCACCTACGCCTTAACGGGAATGGGGGCTTTCTTTAGTGCCGTGACTCGCGGCCCCATCACCGCGATCGTGATTGTGTTTGAGATGACCACTGACTTCAATTTGGTGCTGCCGCTGATGATGGGGTCGGTGGTGGCTTATTTGGTGGCAGAAGCGATCGCCAGTGGCTCGATTTACAAGCGGCTTTTGGCTTGGAATGGCATTTATTTGGAGCAGGAAGCCCCCATCGAAGGCCGTTTATCTGGTTTGACGGCAGCCGATATTATGCAGAGACGGGTGGAAACGCTGTCGAGTCAGATGATTTTAGAAGAAGTGGTGCAAGCATTTTCGCGATCGCATCACCGGGGCTTCCCAGTGGTGGATCAAGGGAAATTGGTGGGCATCGTCACTCAAACAGATTTGGGCAATATTGCTCAGCAGCAACTATCTGAGACCATGCCGCTCCGCGCCTTGATGACGCCGCAGCCTGTCACCGTCAACCCGAAAGATCCGCTGTCTCATGTGCTGTACTTGCTCAACAGTTACAAAATCAGCCGTTTGCCTGTGACGGAAGGCCGCAAGCTGGTGGGCATTATAACGCGAGCCGATATCATTCGGGCGCAATCGGATCAACTGAGTGGTAAGACGGAGCAGTTGGGGCCGCAACCGGAAGCATCCTATGTGGTGTACCAAACGCGATCGCCCGCTTTGGGTCGGGGTCGCTTATTGCTACCCTTAAGCAATCCTCAAACCGCAGCTTCTTTGATTCGCCTGGCTACTGCCATTGCCCGCGATCGCAACTTAGAAATTGAATGCCTGCAAGTAGTACTCATTCCGCGCAGTAATTCTCCGGCAGAAACCGCTGTCAGTACTGCTAAAAGTCGGCGATTGTTACGGCAGGCAGAAAACTTGGGCCGAGCTTGGCAGATTCCAGTCCATACCCAAATTCGTGTGGCCCATGATGTATCGCAAGCAATTCTGGAAACTATTAAAGACCGTCATATTGACCTAATCTTAATGGGCTGGAAAGGCACCACTGCGACTCCGGGGAGAGTGTTTGGGGGAGCTGTCGATACCGTAATCCGCCAAGCCTCTTGCGATGTCGTCCTAGCCAGACTGCGTGGCACCGAAACTTTTAATCGCTGGCTCGTGCCGATCGCGGGTGGACCGAATGCTCAATATGCGGTGCAACTGCTACCTGCTCTTACGTCTCTCGGAGAAACACCGCTGGTTAAACTTTGTCAAGTGTTTGAGCCAAACCAGCAAGAACCAAATACCTCCATCCTCGACCAAGCGGCGCGATCGCTGGATCGTCGCCTGGCGACTCCCGTTATCGTGACCCCGGTTTGGGGCGCTTCGGTGTCCGAGGCGGTGGTGAAGTTGGCCCAGAAAGAACGGTGCGATGTCATTGCCTTAGGAGCTAGTCGGGAAGGGATGCTGCAACAAGCAATTAAAGGTAACATTCCCGAAGCGATCGCTCGTAATAGCCAATGCACCGTGATTCTGGTGCGCCGCGCGATCGCCTAAATTTAGCCCAGCAGGCTCATGCTCATAGGTGAAGCGGCATGGTTAAAAAATTGACTTACTTAAGTAGATGAAGTCTTTTGCCGATTAAGCCATTGGGGCATGGTTGTTTCAGTGGACTCTGGGTTTACTAAACTATCAGAGTCAGCAGCTCAGGGATGGGTGCAGGTTGTAGCTTGTAGTGTATCAGTACCAATGAGTTGACTTGATTAACTAGCTGAGAACTTCTGTGATCCTCAAATTTCCTCCTGCGCTTCGGATTGAGTGGTCAGATTTAACGGGTGTGCCAGTCGTGGCGATCGCCAGTCTTGTCGTAACTGGATTAGTGCTGAGTGTGCGCCCTATGAGAGGGTTGCAATCTCTAGAACTCGTGGCGTTCGATCGCATGGTGCAGCTCCGTCCCCAAGCCACCCCTGATCAGCGGTTTCTAGTGGTTGCCATTACCGAAGCAGACTTAAAGAAGCAGCAGCGATGGCCGATCTCCGATCAAGTGCTGGCGCAGGCTTTAGCGAATTTGCAAAAAGCCAAACCCCGAGTCATTGGCTTAGATCTGTACCGCAATTTTCCGCATGAACCTGGTTGGAAATTGCTGACTCAGCAGTTTAAAGCGCCCAATCTGATTGCGATTACCAATATTGGTGATACAGAGAGTGGCGGTACGCCGCCTCCGATGGTGGTACCGAGCGATCGCGTGGGCTTCAACGATGTGGTGACTGATGCTGATGGCGTCATTCGCCGCAACTTCATGTTTGGCAATACAGAAACCACAGAGCTGTACTCCTTTTCCCTCCGGGTGGCTCAGCATTACTTGGCATCCCAGAAACAGTGGCCCCAAGCAGCTTGGAAAGACTATGGCGAGGTCCGCTGGGGCCAAGCTATATTCACACCCCTGCAAACGAATGCAGGCGGTTATCAAAACGTGGATGCAGATGCGTATCAAATTCTGTTGAATTATCGTGCCGCTCGCGATGTATCACCACAGGTAACGCTGACGCAGATCCTCGACCAGCAAGTTGACCCCGCCTTAATTAAAGACAAGATTGTCCTAATTGGTACCACCGCGCCTAGCCTTAAAGATGAATTTTTCACGCCTTATAGTTCAGCGGCCTGGGTGAATAATCCCAACATGCCAGGGGTACTAATTCATGCGCAAATGGTAAGCCAGATTTTGGATGCTGTCTCCGGCGATCGCCCGCTGTTTTGGTTTTGGCCAGAGTGGGCAGAAATTTTGTGGATTGCCAGTTGGTCGGTAGTGGGCGGTGCGGTTGCTTGGATTATGCGCCAACCGTTTACTTTAGCTCTGAGCGGCATTCTGCTGCTGGGCGTGCTGACTGGCAGCACCTTTGGCATCTTCCTCCACCAAGGCTGGGTGCCTGTGATGACCCCAACGATCGCAGCTGTCATGACGGTGGGCTTGGTAGTCAGTTACCGCGCGCAGCAAGCCCAACGCCAACAGAAAACAGTAATGACTCTGCTGGGACAAAACACCTCGCCAGAGATTGCTGCTGCGTTGTGGAGTAGCCGCGATCGCCTGCTTAAGTCAGGCAAACTCCCTGGACAACGGCTGACCACGACCGTATTGTTTACTGATATCAAAGACTTCAGCACCGTTTCTGAGCAGATGTCGCCTGAGGCTTTGTTGAACTGGCTGAACGAATATTTGTCTGTGATGACCCAGGAGGTGCAAACCCACCACGGCATTATTAATAAGTTCACTGGGGATGGGCTGATGGCAGTCTTTGGCGTTCCGGTACCGCGCACTAGTGCAGCCGAAATTGCGGAAGATGCCAAGCAAGCGGTGGCTTGTGCTTTGGCTTTTGGCGATCGCCTACGGGAGTTAAATCCGGGTTGGCAAGCACGCGGTCTACCCGTTGTGCAGATGCGAGCAGGCATCTTTACAGGTCCGGTGGTCGTCGGCAGCTTGGGTGGCAAAAACCGTCTAGAGTACGGCGTGATTGGCGATAGCGTCAATATTGCCTCTCGCTTAGAGAGCTGTGAAAAAGATCGCCATGTGGATTTTTGCCGTGTCTTGATTGCCCAGGAAACTTTAGAGCATTTGAATCAGCAATTTGCGGTTGAAGCTTGGGGACCACTGGCTCTCAAAGGCAAACAACAAATGGTTGATGTCTATCGAGTCATTGGTTGGCAGACTCCAGATGCTGAGGCGATCGCCCCTGCTTTGAACAGCCCTACCTTGGTCACTATTGAGATGCCTCAAGAACCCTTTGTCGCCCAGGTAGACACAGAAACCAAAACGGTAGATTCTCATTGAGGTAGCGGATTGAGCAGACGAACTTGCGGATGCCGTATCTTTGCTGGTGAATTTTAAGTTATGCGACCTACGGGTGATCAGTATGCGTCAAAAACAATCTCGGACAACTTTGCTAAAAAATTGCCTAGCTCTCTCTCTAGGGTTATTTGTTTGCAGCTGGCCCACCCTCACTCTGGCTCAGAGCCAGCAGCCATCAACCACTGTCAAGCGTCGTCTGCCAGGTCGTCGGGTCGGTGCGGGAACTCGTGGGCCTTGCACCAATCCGAAGCAGCCTTTAGTCGCCTTGATCCCCGATACTAATCTGGGGCTAACTGCTGAGAAATATCCCACTTTCTTCTGGTTCATTCCGCCCACACCAGCACGCACCGCTGAATTTGTGCTGAACAATGAGAAGAAACAGGAAATCTACAAAACAACTTTTGCGATTACTGGGTCGCCAGGAGTCATCAACGTCACCCTGCCCGCAAATGCGACCCTACCGCCGCTAGAAGTAAACAAGAATTACTCTTGGACGTTTTCTTTAATCTGCAATCCGTCCGATCCTTCCGCCGTTGATTTTGTCCAAGGATGGGTGCAACGGGTGGCCCTCAGCCGCGATGTAGGAAATCAACTGACCAAAGCCGCCCCACGCGATCGCCCCGCCATTTATGCCAAAGAGGGCATCTGGAACGATACGCTCAAGAGCCTGAGCGAGTTACGCCGCGACAACCCTCGCGATCGCGCCTTGACGACAGATTGGGAAACTTTGTTGAAGTCGGTGGGGTTAGACACTGTAGCTAAAGCGCCTTTAGTGCAGTGCTGCTCTCAAACTAACCGAGCTTCAGGAGATACTCGTTCTACCAGTTCCAATTCCAGACCCTCGACTTCAAGCAGTACTCGCTAGCGCTGACTGATTTTATTTGGCCCGCTGGTAGGGCGATCGCGCACTCTTCCATCCTTACTATTGGGCTGCCTTCACAGTGGTCGGCAACCCTTGGTAAAGCGGATGAGTTAGGGACGAACCACAACACTGAAGTAGAAGGCTTCATCTTGGGCGTTCTGGCCGCGATCGCTCAAGTCTACTAGGGGAAAGGCATAATCTAGGCGAATGTTCAGACCTGCGACAGGCCGCCACAACAGTCCTACCCCTGCGCCCGCTAGAAATCGCTCATTGTTGATTTCGTTGGGATTTCTGGCATCGTTCCACACCGCTCCTAAGTCAAAGAAAGGCGCTAGCTGGAGAATCGGCAATCCTGCTTCATTCCGTTGCAAAGCAATCCGATCTTCGAGTGAGAAGCGCACCCCGTTATCTCCAGAGCGGGCGTTCTGGCGGAACCCTCGCACCGACTGCCCGCCCCCAATTACAAACTGCTGTGAGGGCAAGAGACTATCGGGTGTGAGTTGCAAATCTAATTGAGCAATTAGCAAATTATCCGTGCCGAGAGCTTGAACCCGCTGCGCTTGCCCTAACCAGCTAAAGAACCGCCCATCAGGAATCGGATCGGGATTGGCGGTGGCATCAAACACATCCACCCCGACATTAAACTGCGATCGCAAGGCCCAAGCACCCGTTGGATCACGTTTGACGTAATCTTGACCAAACTTGATCACACTGGTACGGCTAACACCATTAGGGCCAGTCCCGATCACAAACGGATTGGGGATGTCGTTGAACAGAAAAGTTTGCCCGTCTTGGAAGGTAAAGCCCAAAGAGAGGGCCAATTCTTCGCGGGGCGATCGCACTAAAGGTTGACGATAGCTAATCTCGTACAACTCCGAGCTGCCGCGAATGCCCAGTTCCGAAAACTCTGGATCGGTAATCTTGTAGTCATTAGGAGCAGCCCGCAACTGAATCGTGCCGTTCATGGCATTAATTGGGACTCGGTAGCTGAAGTCATACAACTCAGCACCCCCCGTGGTAGACACATAGTAAGCCCCCGCGAGTTGATCGCCGAGTCCAGTTAAGTTGCGATGCACGGCACTCACGCCTAGACGCTCAGACCCCACACTCGGTGGGGAATAGTTGTCGGCGCTGAGGTAAAAGTCAAACGGGTTTGCTTCCATAACCCGAACGGTCAAAATGCTTTGGCCAAGCTGTTCACCCGCCCGTAAACTCGCTTCGACGTTCTTAAACAGAGGATCAGTTTTGAGCAGGCGTAATTGGTCTTCTAGATCGTCTTTCCTCAGCGGCGTTTTGGCTCCCAACTGAATGCGATCGCGAATGTAACCTGTATTAACTCGGCGATTGCCTTCGACTTCAATCCGCTCCAAGCTACCTTCAATCACACGAATCCTAACGACCCCATCTGTAATTGTTTGATCCACCAGGATGGCACGAGAGGTGATGTAGCCTCTGTTGAGATAAAGCTGCGTAATGGCATCCGCTACTGTCCGTAGTTCCTCCAGCGTTAAAGAGCGTCCTTCGTAAGGCTGCACGATCGAGTCCAGTTCCCGTGGCTCGAAAATCGTACTGCCAATCACTTCAATCTCTTTAACTGGAATGGTGACATCAGGCTGGGCGGGAGGGGTTTCTGGGGTAGGCGTGGGTAAGATTGGCTGTTCTGCTTCCGTAGGAGCAGGAACTGGCAGGGTTGGTTGGGGTTGCAGGAAGCGGTCCTGATTTGGGTCAGGCTGCGGATTACTAGGCAGCGTAGGCACAGCTTGAGCAACTTGATGATTCAGCCCTGGATCAACGGGGAGTGTAGTTACACTAGCCCAAGCTGAATTGGGGTTGAGCTGAATCGGTACTGCCAAGGTCGAGACTAACAGCCCTAAAACCTGGGTGTTAGAGGCGATCGCTTGTCCCTGCTCAAAAAACTGCCAAAAAATTTTTCTCACACTCTACCCCAATCGTTGCTGCTGCCGCACAATTTGCTGCCCTCTATTCTACGGTCCAAATTTTATTGATCAGTATCATTAAGGCCAGCGAAAAGATTGTATGTCAGCTGCGTTTAATCTTGAATCTTGAGCGAGAGACTTACAATTGTGGCAACCCTCGTCATCAATGAGTGGCAGTTTTTGCTGTGTTTCCCGGTGTGGCTTTGAGTCTACGGGATGCTACTGCTGAATCGATCCACAAGAGTTTTCCTATGCCTCAGGTTAATATTTACAAAACTTTCATCGCTGCTGGCCTAATGATCGGTTTGTTTGGCTGGATGGAAAGCAGCTTCCAGTCAGCCTCAGCACTGCAATTTAGAGCCACTGGTCGCAAACTACCAGGTCGGCGAGTCGGGGCGGGGACCAGAGCATTTGTGTCACCTCGTTTAGAAGCTCCTGGAACGCGCGGACCTGCACCCGCGCCTAGGTTGCCAGGCCGACGGCAAGGAGCAGGCTCACGAGGGAATGAAACAGGCGAATGCTTGCCAGCGAATTCTGGCCCGTTAGTAGCTTTGCTACCCGCTACCAATTTGGGTTTGACGACCGCAGCTTATCCCCAATTTTTCTGGTCTCTGCCAGCGAGCAATGCGTCTTTAGCAGAGTTTGCTCTTTATGACGTAGATGCCAAGCGAGTGAACCGCAACTTGATATACAAAACCACCTTTAGCATTACGGGTGAAGCAGGAATTGCCAGCCTCAGCTTACCAAAAGATGTAAATCTGCCTCCTTTAAAGTCGGGGCAAAACTATCGCTGGTCTGTATCTCTCATTTGCAATCCGGGCGATCGCACCCAAGATGTAACAGTGAATGGCTGGGTACAGCGTGTGACTCCTAGCTCAACTGTGAGCCAACAATTAAAGCAGGCCGACCCTCGCGATCGCCCTGCTGTCTATGCCCAAAATGGCATTTGGTTTAATACGATTGAAACCCTGGTAGACCAACGTTGTGCCCGTCCTAAGGATGCTGCTTTAGCTGGTAGTTGGAGCGAGCTAATGAAGTCGGTGGAACTGGAGGTGATCGCCAATCGACCACTCATCTGTGTAAAGGATGAGGGATGAACGCGCTCCTGATCGGGTTAGAGAGGGCGATCGCTCCCTCATAATCTGGGTTTAGCCTTTGACGCAAACCACTTGCTTCAGCGTGGCTACAACTTCAACCAAGTCTGACTGGTTAGCCATGACTTGCTCGATAGATTTGTAAGCGGCGGGAATTTCATCTAGCACGCCTGCGTCTTTGCGGCACTCGACGCCATCCGTTTGCTGGATTAGGTCATCCAAGGAAAACTGTAACTTGGCTTTATTGCGAGACATGGTGCGTCCTGCACCGTGGCTGCAAGAGCAGTAGCTTTCGGCATTGCCCTTGCCTTTGACAATGAAGGACTTGGCTCCCATAGAACCTGGAATAATGCCGTAGTCCTCACTGCGGGCGCGCACAGCTCCCTTGCGAGTGACGTAGACTTCTTCGCCGAAGTGCAATTCTTTTTCGGCATAGTTGTGGTGGCAATTCACGGATAGCAGCGCCTTAGTGGGTTTGCCACCAGCTAAATGCTTTTCCACCACTCGCTTGAACCGTGCCATCATCACATCTCGGTTGAAGCGAGCGTAACCTTGAGCCCACTGCAAATCGTGCCAATAAGCGGCAAACTCAGGTGTACCAGCGATAAAGTAGGCCAAATCAGGATCAGGCAAGCGATTGTCTGCTAGTTTGGCGAGTTCCTTCGCACTACCGATGTGGTTTTGGGCCAGCATGTTGCCGATGTTGCGAGAGCCAGAATGCAGCATCAGCCATACTTGCTCCTCAGCATCCACACAAACTTCCAGAAAGTGATTACCGCCACCGAGAGAACCCATTTGCTTCATGGCTTTGGTTTCTAGGCGTTGTACCCCAGAATGCAAGTCTTTGAACTCACGCCAGCCTTGCCAGTTGAGCACGGTTTTGTCGGTTTCTTTGTTTTCATGAAAGCCAACCGGAATTGCAGCTTCAATGTCTAGCCGAATTTGCTTAAGTTTGCCTTCTAGCTGGCTGGCAGTAAAGGGAGTTTTGATGGCACACATACCACAGCCGACATCTACTCCCACTGCCGCTGGCACGATCGCCTCTTTAGTTGCAACCACAGACCCCACTAAGGCTCCTTTGCCCAAATGCACATCAGGCATCAGAGCAACATGCTTAAACACAAATGGCAAAGACGCCACGTTCTTAGCCATTTTGGTTTCATCGGCTCCGAGGGAATGGTTAGCCCAAGACAAAACAGGCTTAGGGGTAGAAATTTCTAATTTTTCGTAAGGCATAAACGTTTGCCTCCTGAAGCAAACAGGGCTAACTCCCGAAGCAATGCTGGAGTATCTGTATTATTTATACTACAAATGTAATACAGAATGTCAAGTATTGGAGAATGGCACTCTGTAATTCCTGAATCTTCTCGCTTTAAAGATGGGTGACTAGAGATGAGTGGCGATCGCGCTGTTTCAACGACGGCGGGCTTTACTCACCATCTTGCGAGATAAGCGCAGATTCAATTCTTCCTTTTCTGCCCAGTCTTGGAAAATTCGGTAAAAGATATGGCGATCTTCTGCTTGTAGTACAGCGGTTTGGTCAGCAGTTTCGATCACATAAGGGTAGCCGTTGCCAATGACGACTTCACCCCGTACCCAGTCCAAAACGCGATCGACAATGCCTGCTTCGTACATCCAAACGGGCATTTCTAAGCGAGCGGGATAGCCATCGTGAGTGGTTTTGAGGTAGGTGAAAGCAATCTTGTCAGCATGGGCTTGATATTGACCCAAAATCCCCGATCGCTGACAGAGAAACAGGGGAGTGCGATCGCCCCAACTCATGAACTTGCTGAGCAACTGGGCATCGTGAATTGCATTCGCTTCTGGTAACTTAAAGCCCTGCTGCAACATCACCGTCAAGTCGCGAGCGTAGGAAGTGTCGATGTAAGCGACCAGCGGCACTCGATAATCTTCGCTAGTTTGCAGCAGTTCCAGAAGGCAATCGACATAGAACGCGCGGGTGTCTGGGTCGAAGGCTTCGGCGAACGTCGCAATTAGAGAACCATCAAAAAAGACTAAACAGTCATTGCAGTTTTTGTGTTCCTGCATGTACTGGATCAGTCGCTGCGTCTCCATCTCAAACCGTCGCATATTCACGCGGCGATCGACAGGCTCTCCACTATGGTTTACCTTGAGTTCAGCCGGAGTCATTACATCCAGAGCTACATCCTTCTCGTAGGTGCCGCTGGGCAGATGTAAATTCTCGAACCAACCAATCTGCACAAGAGCAACTGGAATCGAAAAATCCTTAGTGGGAAAAATTTGGGAACCATCCACAGCAAAGGTGGCAATCCCAATCAAGCGATCGCGCACCCAACTCAAACTTTGCTCTCGGTTCTGCCAGACCAAATTTGAAGGAATCACCCAATTCAGAAAATTCCCTACAGGTTCGAGTGGTCTAGCTCCTACTGCGCGAGCAGCGCCTAACATCTGCTCAAGTTCTACTGCTGTTTTCTGAGACGCCTCTGCTAGAGCAGCACGATACTTTTGTAAGGCATGCAAGGCTGTTTGGTCGAAGGTTTTGAAGTCAGCTTGCTTGGCTTGCAGGAGGGCAAGGACTTGAGCAGATTTGAGAGCCATGATTGTCAGTCAGTAAGATCAGAGATAGGCCACAGAAAGAGTAGGAAGTTGGGTTACTGAGTAATCAATTCGCTTAATTCACTTAGGTTGCGAATCGATCGTGGTTGGGGGGCAGGCGTAAGCATGGCAGGTGAAGGGGAGGGGTAACTACGAATTGGAACTGACTTATCACTACGGTTTAACCAAATGCCTTGCAGCCCAACGGCTTGCGCTGCTTCATAGTCCTCTTGATAACTGTCGCCAATATGCCAAGCGGCGATCGCATCACAGTGATGTTTTTCCAAACCCGCCGCAAAAATAGCGGGGCTAGGTTTAGCAGCACCCACCTCCGTAGAGATGGTAATTGAGGTAAAAAATTTTGCTAGGCCGAGTGCGCCTAATACAGAATACAACCGAGAGTCAAAATTAGACAGTATCCCCAACTCAATCTCTTGCGATCGCCATTCTTCTAGAATCAGCGGCACTTCTGGATACACAAACCACGGGCTAGGCGTCTCAAAGTAGGCATAAAGTTCCTTAAAAAAGGTGGCAAAATCTGAGAATTGTTGCAGAACGCCAGCTTGGGCAAAGGTTTCTTGGGCGATCGCCTGCCACCATTCAAACTCTAAAACTGGAATTTCACTCGGCTCGACATTCGGAAAAGCCGCTGGCTCACTCCGTCGAAAACTCTGACCAAAGGCGAGATTCAAATCAGCCTCAGATACTTCTACACCAAATTGCCGGGCGAGTTGGCTGTAAATAGCCCCAACACTCCCCTGGATGCCAAATAAAGTCCCCACGGCATCCAAAAAAATTACTCTAGGTCGCTCCATCACAGGCAAATTAGGGTGTTAGTAACCAATACGCTGCTGACGACCTTAACGCATTGGTTTTACATTCATCAACTATGAATGGTGTTGTTGGGCATGATCGCGCCCCGCAAATCCGTACCCATCAGGTTAGCGGTACTCAAATCTGTTTCACTGAGGTTCGTGCCACGTAGGTTAGCGCCACTGAGCACTGCTCCCGTCAAATTGGTTTTGATCAGCTTGGCCATGGCAAGATCGGCTTTGCTGAGATTCACCTCAGTTAGATCCGCATGTCCTAAATCAGCCCTGCCCAAGTCTGCACCCCGCAGCTTAGCTCCTCTCAAATTCGCTCCCCACAGGTTAGCACTGCTCAAGATGGCTTCGCTTAAAATTGCATCTGCTAAGTTAGCACCCGACAGCACTGCTCCGTTTAAGTTAGCGCCACTCAAGTTTGCGCAACTCAAATCACCACTGACGGTAGCACCACAAAGATAGGCACCTCTGAGGTTGGCACCGCTGAGGTCAATTTCCTGCAAGAGTGCTTCACACAAGTTGGCCCCCCAAAGATTCGCCTCATTGAGATTGGCCCCATTCAAGTTGACACCATTTAAGTTGGCTTTACTCAAAATTGCCTTGCTCAAGTTGCAGCCGCTCAGGTTAGCCCGATTGAGTAAGGCCCAGCGGAGATTAGCGCTACTGAGGTTAGCGCGACTTAAATTAATTCCTTGCAGGTTGGCACCGCTTAAGTCAACCTCATCTAAATTCGCCCCGCTCAGATCTGACTGGGTCAGGTTAAGCCCTTGCAGATTGGCCCCACTCAAATCTGATTTGCTAAAGTTAATGCCGCTAAGGCTGGCCTTGCTTAAATTAATACCCCACAGGTCGGTTTTGCTAAAATCCCGTTCCCCTGCCGCATAACGCCTCAGAAGCTCAGCAGCATTCATATTCGTCTACCTCTCGATACCGTTAGCCATTAAATTCAGCTGGGGCGCTTCAGCAAAAGACCCTGTGTGGGTCAGGGAAACAATTCCTGATTCTGATATTGGCCAGGGAGCACGCCTGATACTAGTCCTAATGTTCCCAAGCTATAGGACAATTTGCTATCCGTGCGATCTCGCAATAGCAGGCACCTTGGGTTGAACTACCTATGAGGATGGGGTTAACCACTCCAAAATTGGACTCGCGATCCAGTTCATGCCCACTTTCAACTGGTGCTCTAGGGTGGGTAAACGGTAGAGGTAAGCTAAGCGACGAGCTAGATGAGCGAAACTTCCTTCTAGTTTAAGGCCCATGCCAGTGAAGGTGGCGTTGTCAGTTCCTAGGGTCATCACTTCGCCTAACTGCTGGTACCGGAAGGGTAGAAGTGGTCGTCCGGTAATCGAGGCCCAAAGGTTCCAACTAGTATAATCAGCTTGCTGAAAAGCAGCTTGAGCCGTGGAAGGAACTTGCTTGCCCTCGGCATCTCGACAATCGGCTAAATCACCCAGAGCAAATATGTTGGCATGATCGACCACTTGCAGCGTCGGAGTTGTGACAAGCTGGCCCCGCTGATTTTGCTTCAGAGGTAGAGATCGCACGACAGGATTAATGCGAGTGCCGACCGTCCACAACACCAACTCGACGGGAAGGGTATCAACTTGCCCTTTGTACTCCAGCGAAATTGTTTCTGGTCCCAATGACTCGACTTTGGTATCTAAATCTAACCAAACGCCTCGTTCTTCCAAAGCTTTCTGAGCAGCTTCTCGGTTGAACTCTGGCGAAGTTCGGAGAATTTGATCGGCTTGTTCTACAAGGCGCAACCGACCGCGATCGCCTAAACGATCAGCCAGTTTGCAAGCCAATTCCACGCCGCTATAGCCTGCCCCCACGATCGCGATCCGAATCCTATCGGCTTCTGAGGTTTCTAGGAGGCGTAATCTTTCTTCGAGTGTGTAAGCATCTGCGAGGGCGCGAAATGGCAAGGCATACTCACCGGCACCAGGTACTAGATCTAAGGGAGTTTCACCGCCTAACGCTACGACTAGATAGTCATAGCTAAGGGTTGGGCCGTCTTGTAGTTGCACCTGCTGCGCTTGTGTATCGATCTCAGCGATCGCGTTTTGGCAGAAGCGAATGTCTGTGTTAGCGAGCAGCTCGGTAAAGGGGGGGGCAATTTCCCAGGTTTGCAGTTCCCCTGTCACGAGTTCGTAGAGGAGGGGGGAAAACAAGAAGCGATCGCGCTGGTCTACCAGAACAATTTCAGGCTTTTCCAGCTTCGTCCAAGGCAACTGACTGAGCTTGAGGGCGGTGTAAAGCCCCCCAAAGCCGCCACCGAGAATACAAATACGGGTTGGTTGTTGGGTCATAGCTGGGAGCGCAGACGATTCTAGCAGAGCAACTTTCTACAGGATAGCAAGCCCAGCCTCTCAAGTAAGTCTGACGCGAGAGAGAGTGATTTGCCCACGGGAATTTTTACAGTGTGATTGGTTTGCCCCTATTCACCTCAGGAGAATAACGCTGTGCCTTATCCCTCTGCGCCTTGGACACTGCGAGGCCACGCTTTGCAGACATTACATTTAGTAGATAGTGCTTCTGTGCGATCGCTGCTGCCG
This sequence comes from Trichocoleus sp. FACHB-46, assembly GCF_014695385.1. Lineage (NCBI taxonomy): Bacteria > Bacillati > Cyanobacteriota > Cyanophyceae > Leptolyngbyales > Trichocoleusaceae > Trichocoleus > Trichocoleus sp. FACHB-46. Next base: position 750,962 of record NZ_JACJOD010000006.1, read on the forward strand.
TCGGGTTTAGAAGTGCTGGAGCCCTGGCCTGGCAAAGCAATTGCTAGTGTGTATCTCAGTGCTTATCAGGCGGGGTCAGTCTTGGAGTACAACGAATTGATTGTGGCGACGCTGATCCGTCAGGCTGGCAATATTGGCGGCTGGGTGACCCATATTTATGTCGATCACCCGGATTCGGTTGCAGGAGGTCGAGAAATTTGGGGATTGCCTAAAGAACTAGCAGAGTTTACTTGGGAGGCGGGGCAAACCCAGCAAGTCATGGTGCGCCAAGGCGATCGCCTACTTTGCTCATTACGTTATGACCCCCCCTTCTCTCTCTGGCGGCAACCTTTTTCGGCTACTAGTTTTAGCCTGTTGGACTCAGCTTTACTCTCTTTTGGAGCCCATTTAGACACACGTTTGGGTGTGGTCAAAGGCCATTTGGAAGTCCCTGCAAATAGCCCGCTGGCCCAGATTTATTTCGGACAACCTTGGCTCACAGTGAGTCATGCAGAAATGGAATTGCGAGTGGATGCGCCCCAAAAACGGGTGGCTAACTTTACCAAGTGACGTAAGGCTCTAAGCGATCGAGGAGTTTGGGGCCAACCCCAGACACGCGATCGAGATCGGCAAGCGAAGTAAAAGGTTTTTGCTGACGAGCTTGAATAATGCGCTGGGCCAGCGTAGGACCGACACCGGGCAACGTTTCTAGGTCTTGCAGACTAGCAGTATTGAGGTTTACCACTGAGTTGGGTGTGGTCTGGGGTTGCGAGGTTGTAGTGGCTGATGGAGTGGGCGATCGCTGGCTTTTGAGCTTTGAGGTTGGCTTAGGCTGAGTCTGACTTGACTGGCACTGTTTCGCTTGGGCAGCCATTTTGCGTTGTACTGCTGGAGGCACCCCCAAGATGGCATTGGTATATAGCCGCTCAAATTCTCGCTCGTAGTGAGCCGCAACCATTGGGCTTTCAACCACGACTAATGTTTCGTCATTGCCTGTATTGGCAGCATCAGTCCAGTTATGAGACCCCGTAATCACAGTGGCTTGATCAACAACGCCAAACTTGTTGTGCAATAAATCTCCAGGTGGGAGGCGTGGTGCCCCCACTTTACTAATAGGGTTTTGCCAGGGATGGTTGTTGGATTCGGTTCGGCACTTGTCTTTGAGTTCAACGCCCAGCATGTCTAAGGCTTCGCTATAGGAACGGTAGGCAAAACTAGGATCGATGACAGCCTGTACCTGTACGCCTCGTTCATGATTAGTTTCTAAGACATTCGATAAACGCTGCTCGGAAAATACAAACAACGCCAAATTCACCGATCGCTGAGCTGCACCCAAGGTTTTGCCAATGAGTCCGCTCCCACTTTGACTCCAGGGACGGGAGGGACTGGTAGGCGAGAACTGCACTGTAACTGATGTGCTGCCAAGCACAACTGTTTGGGGAGAACGATAGGGCTTTTGTAGGCCAAACTTGCTATCGGACTTGCCCCCAGGACCATCGCCCCACATAGTGTTGAACTCTTGGGTGAATAAGCTAGCTAATTCGGCGCTGGGAATCCGCAACATGTTGTTAGCGTTGCCTTGACTGGCAGGGCGAGAGAAATCGCCATGAATATCACTAGTAGTGAAATTGGCCGAAGTGATGATTAGGCGTTGTCCATCCACCACGACAAATTTATGGTGCATCAAGTCACTGCCAGCAGAGCCGTTGGCGGTGTCATCAATCCAAGGCACCTGCGCTTGCCGCAACATGACTAAAGTGTCGCCTTGATTAATTTCTTCTGGGGTGAGTTTGCCGTCTTGGTCGAGGTCTGCGAGCTTTTGGTATTCCTCATAGCGGCTGCGCTCTCGTTCGGGCAGCTTCTCTAGTTCAGCTTCGGTGATCGCGCTCCAAGGTTGGCTATAGGTGTTTTCTAAAATCACCCGTACCTTCACGCCTGCTTTTTGGCGATCGATCAAGGCTTGGGCAATCTTGGGCAACCGCAGCTCTTGAACGGCAACATCTACGGTAGATTGCGCTGAGGCGATCGCGTCAATAATTTGCTGCTCTAGGTTATCGCCAGGGCGAGTTTGCTGGCGGTAAGGCTCGGTGTATTTGGCAGCAGGTTCGTGATTGAAGTAAGCCTGAACTAACGGATCTTGGGGCAGTGGTGCAGGTGCAGATTGCTGTGGCTGAGACTGCACTTGTTGGCAAGCACTCAGGCTCAAAACCAGCAACAGGCTCAAGCAAAAACGCGATCGCAGGGAAACCGGAAAAAGCAAAATAGCGCTCCTGACGGCAATGAGGGATGCATGTCTAGAGGTTGCCCTAGCCCATAGCATCATTACCATTAGCCGCTAATGAGGTTTCTTCGCGGCTTCCTGTAACGTCATAATGGCGTCTTCCAGCTCACTGGCTACTCGTTCGTGATTGCCTGCGTTCAGCCAGCGCACTGCTTCATAAAGCTGAAAAATTGCTTTAACGGTAGAGTCTTGCCTCCGCTCCATGTCTTCCAGTTTTAGTAGCAAATTTTGTACACGGATTTCTAGGATCGCGTTGGTTTCCATTATCTCGGCTCCACCTGCAACTTGAGTGGTAATGTCTCGAAATCAATCGTCTTAGTCTCAGACAAGAATCAAAAATAACCCCTAGCACTTTCTGTGAGGGGTTAAGGTAATCTGGCATACTGGAATGAGTTTAACTACGCTTTTTGTAGTCACTCCAGAGCCGCAATTGCCACACTTGTTAGTTACCGCTGACGACCGTTGACTTGTATCTGTGTTCGTCCTCGGGCTTGCGCTGCCACTTACCGTCGCTGCCTTGAATGTAATCATGCTTGACTGTGGTCCAAGCGACATTCATCGCTCCCTCTTGAGACAGACCATCAGATTGAGCACTTCGCATTGCAGCTTGGAAGATCTTTTGGGCTGATTCGGGGAGTTGCTGAGCTTCTTGAGGTAGGTTTTGCTCTTGCTGTTGTTCTGGTGCCATTTGCTTAATAAGCTCCGTTTTCATACTGAGACTTGCGATCATCCTATGCAGCAATAGTTGGAAGTTCCTCAGCCTAGAAGCGAATTAGATACGCTGGTTCGTTCTACCCCAAGGGGCAGCTAACTTTAATTCTTTCTGTCGTTAGGGATACAATTAATTGCTTCAAAGGGCTCCCAATCCTAAACCAAAGGCGGGACATCTTGACTGGATCGGTACGCTTGGGATTGAAAGGTATGCTGGAAGAAAGCAATGCCTTAATTTAAAGCTTTAGAACGCGACTACTCATGCAAATCTATCTGGATTACAGTGCGACAACTCCCCCTCGTGCCGAAGCGATCGCTGCCATGCAGCAGGCTTTGACGGTGCAGTGGGGCAATCCTTCTAGCTTGCATGAGTGGGGTAGTCGGGCCGCGACCTTGGTAGAACGGGCCCGCATTCAAGTGGCTAGCTTGCTCAATGCTCCGCCTGAAGCGATCGTGTTTACGTCGGGCGGTACCGAATCGGATAACTTGGCAATTCTGGGAGTGGTGCGGCAGTACACCACACCTCAACATGTGATTATTTCTAGCGTGGAGCACTCGGCGATCGCAGAGCCTGTGCGCTTATTGGAGCAGTGGGGATGGGAAGTAACTCGCTTACCTGTGGATGCTCAGGGGCGGGTAAATCCTCAGGATTTACGCCATGCCTTGCAAAGTAATACGGTTTTAGTTTCAGTGATCTACGGGCAGAGCGAAATTGGTACCTTGCAGCCCATCCAGGTGCTCGGTGAAATTGCTCGTAATCATGGCGCATTGTTTCATACTGATGCCGTGCAGGTCGCAGGCCGTTTGCAGCTAGATGTGCAGCAGCTTCCGGTAGATTTACTCTCGTTGTCCAGCCACAAGCTGTATGGACCGCAAGGATCTGGGGCTTTGTATGTGCGAACTGGAGTGGAGTTGGTGCCGCTGATCGGTGGTGGTGGGCAAGAGTTTAAGCTGCGTTCTGGGACTCAGGCCGTACCTGCGATCGCAGGGTTTGGCATAGCGGCAGAACAAGCGATCGCGGAACTAGCCACCGAAACGCCCCGCTTGATGCGGCTGCGCGATCGCTTGTTCGATCAATTACTAGCGATTCCAGGCGTAACTGTCACGGGCGATCGCTGGAATCGCTTACCGCACCATGTCAGCGTTTGTCTTCAGGCTACCGATAGCGAAACCCTAAATGGCAAAACCTTGGTGCGCCAAATGAATCTGGCGGGGATTGCGATTAGTGCAGGTTCTGCCTGTCATAGTGGCAAAACAACTCCCAGTCCGATTTTGCTGGCAATGGGATATAGCGATCGCTTGGCGAAAGGCGGCATCCGGTTCACGTTAGGCCGAGAGACTACAGTGGCAGATATTGATTGGACAGCCACCGTGTTCCAGCAGGTTCTAGAGCGACTTATGCCCGTACAATTAGTAGGGAGCCGCTCCTAGCAGGCTAGTGATCTTCCTCGGCACCCATAAGCCCTCAAGAACCTGACTGAACAATGGCTGAACTTCCCAAAAACCTTGAAGACGCGATCGAGCAAGCCAAAACTGCAACCCAGGCAGCCCTAGACGCCGGTGTTTGCCGGATCCAGGTGGAACTCAATTTCCCCGAACTCAAACCTATGCCGATCGCCGAGCAGTTTTTGAGTATTTTTGAAGATTTGGGAGCCAACTTCAAAGTTTTTTTTCCCGATGCTGGTGCGGCGGCTCTGGCACGGCGGGACTGGGGAGAGAAACCTTTTGAGATTCGAGGGATTGGTGAGCTGAAGGGCAAGATGCTACCAGAAGATCAAGCCTTTCTCATGGTTGCCCCGACTTCTGTAGAAGTGGCTGAGGTGCAAAAAATGGCTGATGAAGCCGGAGAACGCCCCTTTATTCTCTTAAATCCGGTTCTGGAAGACATTGCCACAGTTGGCTTAGGCTATGCGGGGCGGCAGCTACGCACTCGGTTCCTTAGCACTTTCGAGGTTTGTTATTATCTCCGCCCTTTGGAAAATGGAGCCTTGCTGCGTTGCTATCCCGGCCCTTGGCAGGTTTGGCTAGAATTAGAGGACGACTACAAACTAATTGCCGAAGTTGACACCAAGCCCGCTGGCGACGAAATCGACCGAATTTTAGCCCAATCTACTGGAAATCCTGAAGATCCTACCCCAGCTCCTAAAACAGGCTTTATGACGGAACTTCAGCGTTTTCTCAGAGCCTTAACGCAGTAACGCTGGCCTTAGGAGAGGTACCATTGGATACAATTACGGTGCGATCGCCAAGGTGAGTCAGGGCATACTATAAGAAGAGTTCAGTGCTTCCCATAGCTCCTCTTTTGCAATCTCAATTTATTGCAAATTGCAGCTATTTAGGCTAGCTCTGAAGCCTTGCTCAAGTTTTTGCATGAGAGGACCGGATGAGCGAATCTACCCGCCGTCGCATTTTCATCGGGGATGTGCATGGTCATTATGATGGCTTGATGATTTTGCTGGAGGCGATCGCTCCTGATGGGGACGACCAAGTTTATTTCCTGGGCGACCTGATTGACCGAGGCCCTCGCAGCGCCCAAGTCGTTGACTTTGTCCAGAAAAGTAACTTCCACTGCTTGCTCGGAAATCATGAGCAACTGATGATTGATGCCTTTCCCAAGGGCCGAGCTTTTGGCCCAGGCTTGCAAGCTTGGCTGTATAGCGGTGGCCAAGCGACGGTAGCCAGCTATAAGAATATGGACTTGCTGGCCGAGCACTTGGAATGGATCAAGACGCTACCAATGTATATGGACTTGGGAGATGTTTGGTTGGTGCATGCGGGCGTGCATCCAGAGATGCCCATTGAAGACCAAAGCTCTCATGAATTTTGCTGGATTCGAGAAGAATTTCACAGCATTGCCAAGCCTTATTTCCCAAACAAATTGATTGTGACGGGGCATACAATCACTTTCACGCTGCCAGGAGTATCACCTGGGGAAGTGGCTCAGGGAAAAGGATGGCTGGATATTGATACGGGAGCCTATCACCAAAAGAGCGGCTGGCTCACCGGAGTAGATATTACCAATCGTCGGGTTTATCAGGTCAATGTTTGGCACCAAGAAGTCCGAACCTTGCCTTTAGATGAAGCGATCGCTCAAGTGGAACCTTCCCAAATTATTGCTCGCCACCAAATGCTTCGTTCTTAGGAATTGCGTTGAGACGCAACCCTAGCCCCTTCCCTGCTAGGGAAGGGGAGACAAATTCAAGAACGACTTAGCAAAGGCTGAATCTTGGCTTTGTATGCTGCACTATCTAAGCCATTTCCAGGGTTAGTATTGCTGCCACTAGTGCTGGTGGAGTTGATACTGCGCTTGAGCGCCTCGATGCGGTCTTTGGTGTTAGGGTGAGTGCTCAGGAATGTAGGAAGTGAGCCGCCTTTAAGCAGCTTCTCCATAAAAGCAACCATTGCTGATGGAGCATAACCTGCCCTGCTTAAAATTCGTAGGCCTCTTTCGTCAGCCTCAAATTCATCCTGGCGACTATTGGGGCGTCTGAGGGCCAGTTCTACACCGATCCCCGCTAAGGTACTGCGATCGAGCCCTGCTGCTGTAGCCACACCACGGGCGATCGCCGTTTGGCGCATTTGCTGCAAGAGATGACGGCCTTCCACATGACCCGTTTCATGGCCTAAGACGCTCGCCAGTTGAGCTTCATTATCGGCAATTTTCATCAAACCTGTGGTGACATAGACGTAACCACCTGCTGTGGCAAAGGCGTTGACACGGTTATCTTCTACCACTTGAAATGTATAGGGGATCCGGGGGCGATCGCTTTTAGCCGCCAGTTGCTGACCAATTTGATCAACATACTCATTGATGGAGCGGTTGCGGTATAGCCGAAATTCACTGTTTATAAGTTGCTGATTGATTTGACGACCGATCGCTACTTCTTCGCGATCAGATACTTTCGAGAGTTGAATAATTTGTACTCCCCGGAAGATCAAGTCAGCCCAAGGTAAGGCTGGGCTAGGGCTGGGAGAACCTACTACCAGTCCAATGGCGATCGCCAAAGAGATAAAAGGATAGAGCCAACGGCGGACAGAACGACGAGACAAAGTAGAAAAGCGGTTAAGCATGATCACTGATGTGCGAGGAGAACGCAAAAAAGCTGAACTTTAAGGGAACTAGAAGTGGCGGACCTAGTCTGAGAGGTTTGTATGCGCTAGAACCTCATCTGTCCTCATAGATGATTCTAGACGTACAGCCCAGACTCAAAGTTGCCACATCGAAAGCAACAAATTTCTTTGCGAGAGTTACAGGAAACGGTTGAAACAGTTGCTCGTTGCTCCCTAAAAATTGCGCCTTGCCCAGTGCCATTAACACCGCCATCTGCCTAAATCTTTGGCGTGCAAGTTATGGTAATCTGACCAGAGTTGCGGCAGCTTTCTGAAGGATTGTCAGAGCCAATTCCCAATCATTTCTTTTATTCGTTTCTTAAGATATCAGCAAGGTAAGCTTGTATGGCTATTTTGGACTCTCAAGGTCGTCTATTCGGCAAAGTTAGCATTCTCGACGTGGGAGCCGCCCTCGTGATCTTGCTGGTGATCATAGGCGTCTTTTTGGTACCTGGGACAGGAACGGTAGCTCAGATCAACAACGCAACCAAACCAATCGAGGTTGACTTAATTGCCAAGGGTTTGAGTGTCAGCAATCCCCAAAGATTTATCCAAGACTTTCAAAGTGCCAAGAAGACCAGCCTGGTGATCCGCAATCAGCCATACGGTGAGGTGGATCTCAAGTCGGTTCAAGTGCTACCTCGCAATGTTCTGATTACCCAACCAGACGGCTCTGTTAAAGTGATCCCTGACCCTCGCTCAGAGCTGTCTTACAGCACCGATTTGCTGATTACGGTTGGTGGTAGAGCCCAAGTTAACAAGGATGGTCCTGTTTTGGGAAATAGCAAGATCAAGATTGGCAGTGTTGTGCAGCTACAAGGTACTTTGTACGACTTCAATGCCAGTGTGGTTGACATCAGACTGAACGACAAGTAGCTATTTAAGGTCAGGATTCTGAAGAAATTGCCGAATTAACCCCACCGTAACGGCGGGTAGTTCTAGCTGTGGTGTCAAGCCCACCTCGTCTAGCTGCTGGAACACCCGAATGGCTTGAGGATTCAAGTCTGCTAAGCGCCGACCAATTTCTGGTCCGGTAAATTGTGACTGGCGACCCCAAACAATTGCGGTGGGAACAGTCAGTTGGGTGATGTATTGGGATAGATCGAAACACAAGTCGCCGCGCACGAAAGCCAGTGCTGCATATTCCGCATTCGCTTGGCTGGCGGATTCTAAGTAGGCTGCGACAATTTCTGGATAAACTCGCTCTGGGCGGGCAAATTGGCGTTGCTCTAAAAAGCTGCGAATCCCTCCACTCGTAGCAACTCCAGCGTTGTAAATTAAGCGATCGATGATGGGAGTGCTGACCAGTTGGGCAAAAAAGCTGCGGGTATAGTCTTCGCCAAAATCGGAAAGTCCAGCAGGGGTTGTTAGAATCAGCGACTTGAATAGTTCTGGGCGAGCGATCGCCACCCGAATCGTAAAAGCTGCCGTGAGTGACGAAGCAATGACAGTCGTGGGGCCAGAACAAGTTTGCTCCAAAAACTCAGTGATGGTGCTGAGATAGTCCTCAATTCGGTAGTTTCGAGCTGGATGCTCTGAACGACCCCAGCCAATCAGGTCTGGAGCCAAAATTTGGTAGTCGCTGGCAAAGGCTGGATAGACTTTGGACCACTCATAGGCGGAAGAACCACCGCCGAAGCCATGCAGGAATACTAATGTTTCGCGATCGCTAGATAGTTCTGCCTCGGCAGTGACCCAAGGTTCTGCTGCCGCAGTGTAGTAAACCATACGGCCTAGCTTGGTCAGAATGGATTGTTGGCGAAAGCCAGGGGGTAGAAACATAACTCAATTAACCTCGTCTTAGAGATGATGTAAATATGAAGATTTTGTCAAGTGCCGACAAAGTTTGTTTATATTTGAGCAAATCTCGGCTCAGACTGCTACGAACCAGCGAAATAGCAGAACCGTACTTTGGGAAACAGCAGATCGGTTAAAGATGAGAGAAATTAAAAGACGTAAACATCCTTTACTCCTGGAATTTCTCGCTTTTCTGAGAAGATTGCGTTACATTTCTTAATAAGGGTGCTTCTAAGTTTCAGATCAGGGTGTGTGGCGTTTTCAGAAGACTGAATAAGTTGATTGGTCTGAACGCAAAAATCAAATAAGGTGCATTGTAAGAATTCGAGTTAGGGTCCAGCTACCAGAAACTGTAAATGTAAGCTGAGCCATCCTAATATCACTGGAACTTGAGTAAGCTAAGAGCTGCTTTAGGGGTGGATTTTCCGAAAACCTGAAAAATCTTCTAAGTATCTCTCAAGGTTTACCCAGTCGAGTGAAGTCGAAATAAGTATTTTTTGGGAACTTGATACCAGTGCGTCTGCTATCGTCCCGTGAACTTCGTCTTTTCGCTCTTAATCGGAGTGGCAGCTTGAGGCAGGTCTTGTTTTGACTTGTGCAGCATGCATCGCATCGTCCGATACATCAGGCAAGCCAAGAGGTGTTATGGCAGAGTCATTGAGTCTTCGAACTGAAAAAAGTAATTCTGGTAGAAATTACCAACGGTTTAATTCTGACCTAGAAGCGACGCCCTTGGTGTCGGAGTTGCTGGATCGCCCCCCCGTGGCAGTGTCTCTGCCGATTCAGCCTTGGTCCGAATCAAGTTTGGCAGTGGCTCGCCCCTGGCAGGTACAGCTTGATTTGGAAAATTTAGCTTGCTTTGAAGTAGTCAACTATCAATTCCAGCATCAGGGAGTGATTTTTGACAACGCGATCGCCCTATGGCCTTCCAATCCCGCCTTTCCTCCCCGCTCTGGCACCACTGTTTTAATGGGAGCACCCAAGACTGGTCTGATAGAAGCTAAATTTCTCCATCCGGTATCTTCTGTAAGTGGGTTTGTCACGAGTCCTCGCTGCACGGTCTTGTCAGCCTACGACCACAATGATCAACTGATTGCTGTGGCGGAACTAACAGAAGGTAATTTAGCGAATTCTAACTCTAGTCTTCCGGCAAACGCTGAACTATTTTTGACTGCTAGTAATATTTATCGGGTTGTTTTCTCTACATTCGGCAGTCACCTGACTTTAGATGACATTAGTTTTAGCCGCTGAATGGTAACGAAAGGCGTAGTTATCCGAAATAGTACCAACGAATATCAGAAAAAATTTAAGTTTTGTAAAAGAACTGACAGACATTTTATTCAATTGATAACTGTTTTAACTCTAGTTTTGTGATTTTAATTCACATTCTGTGTGATTCAGATCCTTGACTGAAGACTACGCAGGAAAACTTCTCTGGTCTCAGCTTGATAGACTGCGATCGCTACAGTTTCTATTTTCAGTATTTCTACGGGAGCCGTTTTTGGGTGAGGTTTTCCTCTCCACGAAGCCACTAGTTTGCCTCCGTAGTTTCACTCTAATAACCAAAACTACCTATCTTTTCTAGGCGCAATTCAAACTGTAAGAAATTAGGGATTTCAGAGGATTGTGCTCTCTCATTTTTGGCTGCCAGCTTTTTTGAGTCAGGCTTCCTCTTTAACTTTAAGTAGTCTGAACTAGGGGTTATCACCCCCTTTTACAAGAACTGTATATTCCGATATTTTGACAGTATTGAAATTTAATAAACGTCTCAAGCTAGTTTTAAGATGAATGAAAAACTGGAAATCTTAACTAGAGAACTCTTAAGTTTTGACTATTTGGTAGTGTTGGTTTTTTAACTGTAAGCCCTGTCAGAAAAACAACATTTCATTCTCTCTATTCAGTCAGCAATGCGCAAGCTTGCAAAAAGATTCAACTGAATTTTAGTTGCTTTTAGTTTGTTCTAGTAGTTAAAAACTCGAGATTAAATTTACAGATTTCCTGCGAATTTATATTTCAATTTCGCTAAGAAACTGCCCATTAAGTTGGGGAAGTTAAGCCAGTTTCTTACCTTTGTATCAAGGTGTTGCCAGGAATAGTAGATCATGTCACGGGATGCCTTAGTTGTTGGAATTAATGCGTATCAATCCTTGCCCAGCCTTAATGCTCCAGCCCGAGATGCTGAGGCGATCGCTCAACAATTGCAAACCTATGGTGAATTCCGAGTTACCCGCTTACCAGAGATAGTGGCGACTGATAATGCGGCTGGTACAGTACAGACCAGAGTGGGTCTCAAAACTCAAGTAACCCTGCGAGAGCTAGAAGCAGCCTTGATTCGGCTCTTTAAGCCAAAAGGAAACAATATCCCTCATACGGCGCTGTTTTACTTTTCTGGACATGGACTACAAAAAGATGCAGGGATTCAGGAAGGTTACTTAGCTTTAAGTGATTCCCAACCAGACGTAGGATTCTACGGTTTGTCTCTCTTTTGGCTGCGGCGACTACTTCAAGAAAGCCCCGTGCGCCAGCGCATCATTTGGTTAGACTGCTGTCACAGCGGTGAACTGTTCAATATGATGGAAGCTGATCCCGGTGCCCATGCGGGTACTGATCGCTTGTTTATGGCAGCTTCGAGAGAATATGAAACAGCCTATGAGTCGTTAAATAGTGCCTACAGTGTATTTACACAGGCTGTCCTAAATGGCCTTGATCCTAAAAGCAATGAAAACGGAGTTGTTACCAATTATTCGCTAACTCATTGGGTGAGTAGTGCGCTAAAAACAGAAGTCCAACAGCCTCTGTTTGAAAACTCTGGTAGCGAAATTATTCTGACTCGTTGCACCCAGCCCCCCTCAACCGTGCTGAGTGTCAAGTCTCAAACAATCTGCCCCTACCGAGGACTGGAATTTTTTGATGAATCCCATGCAGAGTATTTCTTTGGTCGGGAAGATTTAACCGATCAACTGATTGACAAGCTACGGCATGGCAAGTTTGTCGCCGTAGTGGGGGCATCAGGTAGTGGTAAATCATCTTTGCTACGAGCGGGCTTAATTCATGAACTCCGCAAGGGCAATAAGTTTTCAGGTAGCGATCGCTGGCAAATTAAGCTGATTACCCCTGGGGATCATCCGCTCCGTAGCCTGGCTCACGCATTTATCGATCCGCAAGCGACAGGCCTAGAGCGGGCCGAACAGTTGCGCCGCGCTGAAGCATTTCTCAAAGATGGTGGTTCTGGTTTAGCTCAATTAGCTCAAGCAAGTGCGATCGCCAGTCAAAAGACCACAGATGGGCAGAGCACTGCGGGATCGCGCTTAGTGCTGGTGATTGACCAATTTGAGGAAGTCTTTACCCTCTGTCAGGGACAGCAATCCGAACAAGAACGTTACCGATTTTTCAACTGTCTAGTCGGGGCATTACAGGAAGCGGGCCATTACCTCAGCATTGTGATCGGCTTAAGGGCCGACTTTTTTGGCAAATGCTCGCTCTACAACCAACTCGCTCAAAAGATTGAACAAAATTTAGTGACCGTCACACCACTGACCTACGAGCAAATCAAGGCTACGATTGTGCGTCCAGCCCAGAGAGTAGGGCTAGTTTGCGAACCTAACTTGATTTACACCATGTTGCTGGATGTGGTAGGCGCGCCGGGGGAGTTGCCGCTGCTTCAATATACGCTGCTAGAACTTTGGGAGCGGCGGCAGGAAAGCGAAAACGGAGAGCCACCTCGCTTGACCCTGAACGCCTACACCGAGTTAGGGGGCGTGCGAGGCACCTTACAAAAGCGAGCGACAGAAATCTTCTACAGTTTGGCTTCGGAAGAGCAGCGGGTAGCTCAGCGGATTTTTCTGGCTCTCACGCAATTGGGAGAAGGCACAGAAGATACCCGCCGCCGCATTCTAAAAGCAGAATTGGTCAGTCGCCGCTTTCCAGCTGCTTTAGTGGAAAAGGTTTTAGAGAAGTTAGTAGTTGCCAAGCTGGTCGTGACGAATCAAGTCCCTGCTAGTAGCTCTCGCGCTGATGAAACTGACACACCCGTAACGACGCTTCAGCCACCTATCTCGACTGCTCTACACTTTGCCCAAGCGAATCAAGACTTGTCTGGTTCGGTTTGGACTTGGAACTCAAGCACGTCGGCTAGTTCTATCAAGTCATCCTATGGCTTAGGAACTGGGAGAACGAATTTACCTTTGGATCTGGATTTGACCTCAGCTAACGCTTGGTCATCACCCGGTAGCTTGCTCCCCGCTCTCTATTATGAGACGGTCGATGTGGCTCACGAGGCGTTGATTCGTAATTGGTCTTTGTTGCGGAGCTGGCTCGACGAAAACCGCGAAATGCTGCGGCGACAGCGACGCATTGAACAGGCAACACGAGAATGGCAACGTGCTGAACAACCTCTAGAAGCAGAATATCTCCTTCGAGGCGGTCGTTTAGTTGATGCGGAAGACTTTTTACAGAATTATCCAGATGAGCTTTCAGCTTTGGCTCAGCAGTATGTAGCAGTCAGCCAAGAGGAGAGCCGCAAGGCCCACAAGGAGTCCAGGGTGCTGCAAATTGCCGTTCCCTGTGCATTGTTGGTAGCGTTAACGGTTTCGTTTAACCAATACCGCACTGCTGTGAGTAATCAAGCGGAGAAAGACTACCAAATCCAGGTGGCAACATCGCGGCAGCGAGCCGCGATCGCCCAAACTGTTTTGCAAGAATCAGGCGGAGATCCGACTACGGCACTGCTGATTAGCCGCTTAGCTGCGGAAGCAGGAAAACCCACCTATGAGGCGGAAGCAAGCTTAAGAGCAGCTTTGCAAAAACTGCAATTGCAGGTTGAACTAAGAGGCCATCAAGGTGCTGTGCATCAAGTTGCCTTTAGCCCTAGCCAAAACCGACTTGCCACGGCAGGCGCAGACGGAACAATTCGCATTTGGTCCTTGCAATCTCAAACCACCGAACGAGTGCTGCAATGGGATGCCCCAACTCCTGCTCGTTCCAAACAAGCTAAGCAGACTGAAGCTGCACCAGCTTCTCCCCCGTCAGCGATTACAGCGCTCGCTTTTAGTCCAGATGGCAAACAATTAGCAGCGATCGCTAAGGGAACTCGACAAGTCAAGATTTGGGCTGTTGAGTCTGGGGCTCCGGTTTTTCAGCTAGCGGGCTTTACGGGAGAAGCAGTCCAAATTGCCTTTAGCCCTCAAGGGCAATGGTTTGCGGCAGCGAGCGCTGATCACACGGTGCGAATTTGGCAACTAAAAACTGGGCAACTACAAGCCCAAGCAAGCCATCAAGGCCCGATTAACAGCATCCAGTTTAGTCTGAATGGGCGATCGCTCTTGACGGCCAGTACCGATGGTAAAGCTCGAATCTGGCAAGTTGCAACTGGGCGGATTCAGCAGGTGTTACAGCATCCAGGATCTGTAAACCAAGCTACCTTTAGTCGCAGTGGTCAATGGATTGCCACTGCCTGTGATGATGGTCAAGCTCGCCTGTGGAATGCCCAAACTGGAAAACTTCAACAGCTTTTCTCTCATGCAGGTGAAACTACACGAAGCTTAGATCACGAAAATCCATCGCTAGGAAAGCCTTTGGTTAACCCGACTTCGGGGGCTACAGGTCAAAGCGATCGCTTGCTATATCACCGCTCCAAATTGCCCCATCAAACTAAGTCGGCTCCTATCATTCAGGTGATTTTCAGTCCAGACGAGAAGTTGATTGCTACGGCTGATCCCAGCCAGCGAGTCCGACTGTGGAGTCTGCGCTCTGGACAATTGTGGACGCAATTGAGCACTCCCAGAGATTTACCCACCATGATTCGCTACGCAGGACCAGAACCCATTGCCTTTAGTCCTGATGGAGATTACATCCTCACGACCACCCGCAATCAGGTCGGCGATCGCAGCACAGCCTATACTGCTCACCTATGGGAGGTCTATACCGGACGCGAAGTGAGTGTGTTACGGGGGCATCAAGGCGCGATCGAGGCGGCTCAGTTTAGCCCCGACGGTGCCTATATTGCGACTGCGAGCGATGATAGCGTGGTGCGCTTGTGGGCCACGCAACCCGGTGGTGAACTCCCAACCTTGGCTATGGCAAAAGCGCCGATTCAATGGGCTACGTTTTTGCAACCTACTGGGTCGCGATCGCTCAAAAACAGCGCTTTGACGGCTCAATCAGCCCCAAAGGGGTTAGAAGTACTGCTATCCCTGCCTTCACGCTTAAATTCTCGCTTCACAAAAGCGGCTTTTTCAGCCAATTCCTCGTCTCCCTCGGATAGTACGGCTTCCAGTCCTGCATCGGTCGCTTCCAATCTACTGAGCCGCATGGTGACTGCTACTGCCGCTGGCAATCTGCAAGCTTGGCATCTCTCTGGGAACCCAGTCACGGAGAACTTTTCTCAATCAAAGGCTGGTGGGCGGTTTGGGGTGTCAATCACTCAACAAGCAACTGAGGTCGATCTACAGTCAGTTGAGGCTATGTTGAGCCACTCATCCAGTGGCAATCTCAGTGGTGTTGCCCTGAGTCCAGATGGTGCAACGCTAGCAGTCGCCAAGACTGATGGCTCGATGGAGATTTTGCAACTACAGGATGAGCAGAAGCCGAAATTGTTGCGACGATTGCAAAATATACGCGACGTTAAGGCGAAAGCGGTGACCAAGCCCGCGATCGCTACGCCGGTTGTTGTCCGCCAACTGAGTTTTAGCCCGGATGGCCAGAAACTACTAGGGCTAGGAGACGACTTGACGGTACGGCTTTGGCATGTAGCTTCAGGGCAACCGTTACAGAGTTTGCACGGGCATCATGCCACAATTGAGCAGGCACACTTTAGCCCCAACAATCAGCAGGTGATCACAGCCAGTTGGGATCGAACCGCTCGGATTTGGGATGTGGCATCCGGGAAGTTAGTCCGCTTACTAGCGCATCAGGATGTCGTGAGCAGCGCCTTTTTTAGCCCAGACAGTCAACTTGTGGTAACTGCAAGCTGGGATGGTGCCGCTAGAGTATTTGACCCAACGACCGGGGGGTTGCGGGTGGTCTTGGCTGGTCATCGGGGGCCTGTGCTGGATGCTGAGTTTAGTCCAAATGGGCGATCGCTGGTGACGGCTAGCGCAGATGGTACAGCTCGTCTCTGGGATGCCCAAACAGGTACCGAACAAGCGCAATTGCGGCCTTCTAGCCCTAGCCATGAATCGAATCGGGTACGCCGAGCTTTCTTTAGCCCTGATGGTCAATACATCGCCACTCTGGGTGACGATGGCAAAGTGCGTCTTTGGGCTGCGACTTGGGAGGTTCTGCTCAAGTTGGCCCGCGATCGCACCTTACGACAATTGACGACCGAAGAATGCATCCGCTACCTGCGCCTTGCGCCTAATGATTGCCCAGCGTTACCCGCTCAAGGGGCAGAGGCTCAAGATGCTAAGGAGTCCTCTGTAATGGAGGCGATCGCAGTTCAGCAGCCTACAAATTAAATTGGGTGTTTCACTTACTATTAAGGCTCAGGCATTCCAGTAGCAAATTGAGTATCCTAGTAGTAAAAATTAGGATCACAATAGATCTGAATTTTTGATTTAATTTGAAGTTTGAATGCCTCAATCGTGGATTGATCAAACTTCATGCTTCAATTTTGCGTATGGCGGGTAGATAGGTAGGGAACGTGGCACAGGCTTCATCTCGGCGGCGGCAACTCATCAACGAAGTGCAGGCATCTCTGCCAGAGTTTCCAGTTGCAGCATTGAAGCAACTGTTCTGGCTAAGTTCTGGAGATCAAGGGTCTAGAACTTGGTTCTGGGGCATGGCAGTCATGACAGTGCTGCTAATTTGGCACTGGAAGCTACTGTTTGCTCTGGGGATCGGTATTCTGATTCTGTTGCTGACTCATTCATTGCAGGCAGGAACCTGGCAGATCCCTTGGGCAGACTTGCGCCGCCACTTAAAAGGAACTAAGCAGCGCTTTGGCTTAGCAGTAGCCAGTGGAGCGATCGCAGCCCTCAGTACCTATATTTCCCTGGTAATTTGGAGTGAGGCTGAGAGCTTTTGGAGCGCTACAGGAGCTATTCTTCAGGGTTTTGGCACATTAGCTGTGCTCGTCCTATTCATTGGGCATCTTTTGGAGCATCAGGATGAACAGCCGACCGCCCGTTTTGATCAACTCGTGCGCGATTTAACGCATGCGGATGCCTTAAAGCGCCTGATTGCCGTCCATCAGCTCACTCAAGCCGTGACTGTTCCAACTGCCGATCGTGGTCAGCGGCGCTCAGTGGTGGATTATCTTCGGTTGCTGCTGACCCAAGAGTCAGAACCCGTAGTTCGTAACGCTGTGCTTCAAAGTCTACAATCTTTAGAAAAGGCCCATCGAATCACCCAAGCTCAACTGCCTCCGGCTTCTGCGCCAGTGGTGAAGTATACAGCAACGCGAGTGCGGCGGCCTGTGGCTACAGTACCCCTGGCTAAAGTAAAGTTGTAGTGAGTTTGTGTTAGCTCAGATTTAACTTATAATAGAGAAGGAAAATAGTAAGCCAATCTCAGTACTGGCTATTCACCCATCCCTTGGCTCACAGATTTGACGATCGCGATCGCCAATTTTGATTTGGGGTGTTAGATTCGAATAGAATTACTCCGCCTCTTGACAGCGATTGCACATTGAGTACTTGAGGTCGTGAGTAAGCTCAACGAGGGATAGCTGAGTGAGCATCAGATAGGTTAAGGGCATTAAGTATGCAAAATGAAGTGACAGTCTCGAAACCCATCCGCTCCCTAGACGATGCCTTAAACCGTTGCCAGGTTTTGGGGATGCGTCTGAGTCGTCAGCGTCGGTTCATTTTGGAGTTGCTGTGGCAAGCTCATGAGCACTTGTCAGCCAGAGAAATTTATGACCGCCTGAATCGTCAGGGTAAGGCGATCGGCCATACCTCGGTGTACCAAAATCTAGAAGCTCTCTCCGCGCAAGGCATTATTGAATGTATTGAGCGATCGGACGGCCGTCTCTACGGCAATATCAGCGATTCTCACAGCCATGTAAATTGCCTTGACACGAACCAGATTTTAGATATTCATATTGAATTGCCGGAAGACATTATTCGGCAGATTGAAGCGCAAGTCGGAGTCAAAATCACCGATTATCGGATTGACTTTTTTGGCTACCGGGGCGCTGAAGTGGCAGCAACGCAAGCGTCGTAAGCCTAGCAATCTTTTAGAAGTGCTGCAATTCAGCCCTTCGTCCAATCGAAGTCATTTTATTGCTGGATGAGTCACTACACTTTGGTAGGTTTGGCTTCATTTCCGAGTAGCTATGCGATCGCTATGTTTTATTTAGGGATCACTCAAGCGCTTAGTTCCGAAGGTTTCAACAGAGTAGTTGGCGATCGCTCAGCCACAACTGTGACCCTACCACGGCAGGAAGCTGGATCGTCCTAGCTAAGTTTGTCTTAGCCACTGTTGAGTAATCAGTGCGCCTCTCACAACCTACTCGGATGGCTATAGATAAATTAATGATTCGATTTTGGTCACTGTGAGTTTGCAGTGCTTAAAGTTAGAGTTGATAAAGCCTGTTGGATGACCTTCCTACAGCTCGCTCACCTTCAGGGCAGGAAAGCGCTAAAGTTCGTGTATCGTAATATTTCTATGGCTTGTTAGAGTTTTGACTGCAATGATCCGGATACCTGCTATACAACTAGGGTATTGGATTAGGCCAGTCTTGACCGTCATTCTCCGCTCCTCACCAGCACTCTATCCTCGCCCCAGGCACCAATTGCACCTCTAGCAATCGTTAATGTTTACTTTGCAAACGTTAACTCTCCAATTTCGGTCGGGCTAACTAAGCTGTACCTGTGAGTAGGGCTGCAAGTCTTTCTGACAGACACAACTCCTTTAAATTTGGGGAGAGGTCGATGGGTGCCATATGGGTTTCTCTAGGTAATCGCAACAGCCGCAATTATGGCGAGAAGACAATTCTACCGATTTCGTATTCATGCTGGGAACCAGTTTCGACCTTGGCAACTGGGGCGACAATCTAACCCACCGCCAAAAACTGAGTTGGCAGAAATTTTGGCTGAGCCAACTGAGGAGCCAGGGAATGGCACAGTCTCAAACAATGCTGAACGGGAAGCGATCGCTCAGTCGGCTACTTTTGCCGATAGACCCAATGGCACCCAAAAGGTAACCAAGGATGAGGCCGTTCAGCCAGCCGCTAATCTAGCTGATCCTCAGGGGCCAGAGGCCATACCTACAGATTCACCATTGCTAGAACCGCGCCGTAAGCGTGGCTGGAGCTGGTCATTAGTTTGGCTGAGCGTGGTGCTGGTCTGTGGCGGTACTGGAGCAATGGCGTTGGTTTGGCTGACCATGCTGCCACCACCGCCCAATTGCCAGCAAATCTCACCTTTAGCCGCTGATGCAGAACGGCTGTACTGTGCCCAACAAGCAGCTCAGTCCGGTGAACTCAAGCAACTGATTGCCAGCGTGGAGTTGGTGAAACATTGGTCTACTGAGCATCCCTTGTATAGCAGTGCTCAAAGTTCTTTAGCTGAGTGGTCGCGCGGGCTGTTAGCGATCGCCAATCAAAAGATTGGGCAGAATCAGTTGGAAGCTGCTGTAGAGATCGCCCAAAAAATTCCACCCAGCAGTCCTCTCTATCAGGACGCACAAGCAGAGATCTCCGCTTGGCAGCAAGATTGGAACCAAGGCGAAAAGATTTATGGCCAAGCACAAGCCGCGATCAAAGCTCAGAAATGGCAAGAAGCTTGGAAGCAATCTCAAGCATTGGCAGGGCTAACCAACGAGCATTGGCGGCAACGGGTGACAGCCCTCCGGCAGCAAATTGCGGTAGAGCGGTTGGCGTGGCAGCAATTGCAACGGGCTGAGAACTTGGCCCAAGCCAATACGCCAGAAGATTTATCAGCGGCGATCGCTTTATTGCCGAAGATCACGCCTAAAACTCATGCCAAAACCATTGCAGAGACGAAAAAAGTCACCTGGAGCAAGGATTTACTGAAATTAGCGGCGGCTCAACTGAAACAACAACAGTGGGAGTCTGCGATCGCGATCGCTGAGAAAGTGCCTCCTGGGGTTTCGGTCCTGGCTGAAGCTCAAGACCTGATTCGCTTAAGTCGGGCTTACCAAGCGGCGGCGCTCGGCAAAGTTCCAGGCAAACCTTTACATGAACAGCTCTGGAGCTTAGTCACAGCGCTAGAAGTCTTACGCCAAATCGAGCCAGGCCGACCTTTATATAAAACGGCGCAAGCCCAGAGAGAGCGTTGGGAAATGCAGCGCCAAGACTTAGTCAATTTGCAATTTGCCCATACCTTAGCCAACTTGGGACAAGTTCCGGCTTTACGCTTAGCGATTGACCAAGCGAAGTTGGTTGTGCCAGGTCGTCCTCAGCGACTGCAAGCGCAGACCTGGATTGCTCACTGGCAAAAAGAAATTCAACGGGTGGAAGATCGGCCTTATCTAGCGCAGGCTCAACAGTTAGCCAAGGTGGGGACGGTGAGCAGCTTACGGCAGGCGATCGCGGCGGCTAGTCAAATTGCTCAGGGTCGGGCTCTCCGAATTGATGCCCAAACCGCGATCGCGACTTGGAAGCGCCAGATCCAGGTAGTCGAAGACCAACCATTCTTAGACCAAGCTCGGACCTTGGCGAATCAAGGTAACTTAGGCAAAGCGATTGAAGTGGCAGGACAAATTCGCTCAGGTCGGGCTTTGTATCAGGAGGCTCAGGACGCGATTTATGATTGGGCGGCACAAATTCAAATTGCAGAAGATCGCCCTATTCTAAACGAAGCATATGGTTTGGCGAGCCAAGGGAACTTGAGTCAAGCCATTAATGTAGCAGCCCAAATTAGTTATGGCCGAGCGCTCTATGGAGAAGCTCAAGGCGCGATCGCGAATTGGTCTGCCGAGCGGGATGCAATTTTAGCGGCCCGTGAAGCCGAAGCTCGACAAGCTGCCCAAGACCAGCAAGCCGCCCCCGCAGAAACGCCTGCAGAAACGCCTGCAGAGGCTCCAGCGACCGATGACCCTGAGCCTGAGGCTGATCCCTCAGGGGCAGCAGAACCAACTTATTCAGGAGAGCCAGAACCGCCAACGGACTCAGCGCCCAGTGAATAAAGCTAGGTAATTAAGCGAATTCAGAAGGCTTAAGTATGCTAGCGTCAATCTTGGATTCGACCTGAGCTGCAACTTGAAGCAGTTAGCAACCTGAATCATTGCTAGGCTCAGGGAAACTTGATTGCCAGTTATGGAACATTGGGCACTCGAAGCGCAATGACAGAACCGCTAGTAAAGCTGCTATTAATTGATGATGACTTGGTATTCCGGCTAGGATTGCGAACTTGGCTGGAGCAGTTTCCTGACATGCAAGTCGTTGGGGAAGCCGAGACAGAAGCCGCTGCGTTACAGATTTTGGCAGCTTCTCCCGCAACGCTGATCATTCTGAATTTAGATTTGGGCAGGGCAGTTTCAACCTGGACAAGCCGGGATCAGGCGGTGGGGCTACAACTGTGTCAGTTACTGAAGCGGCAATATCCCCAAATTCCGATTTTGCTCTTGAGTGCATCCCCACTTCCAGAAGCGATCGCGGCTGCCCGTCAAGCAGGAGCGGAGGGATATTGCGCCAAAGGCACCAGAGCTACAGAGCTATTAACTGCCATTCGGCAGGTGGCTACGGGGCAAAGTTATTGGTCTGCAAACGCTCCTCGGACGATCGCTCCATCGACTCAGGTAGGTGCAGCTTTGCCAGTCAGCGATCGCCCTCTTGTCGTCTCCCAGCGCCATCCATTGCTTGCCTTGTGGCAAAAGCAACGACTCTCAGGCTTACAGCAAATTGATGCTGCTTTAGCAGCGATTACGGCTCAACTACGACAACCAGGGTTGCCAGTCCTCGATCGCGCTGTGTTGGCGGGTCGGTGGCGAGAACTGCGGGCAGCTCGCTGGGTGGTGAATCAATTGTTAGCTCCGCCTGAGCCTGATGCAGAAGCACTGCGCGATCGCTCGTCCACCCTTTCAGACATCAGTCGATGGGAGGAAAGCGGCTGGGAAGAGAGTGCATGGGAAGAGAGCGATCGCCGCATCTCAGCTTCCGAGCCTAGCTTGCGCATATCTACAGGCTCAGAACTGGTGGCTAGCGTCCCTATAACTTCGCCAGAGCTAGCAGCGCGGCCTTTACAATCTCGCCTATTTGACCGGACAGTGAGTAAGTTGCAATCTCCCCTGCAAAATCTCACCAACACGCCTCTGGAAATTGATATTCTGCGCGAAGAAAAAAAGCGAGAACTGCTCTACATTATTTTGCGTAAATTAGAAGAAACGCTGGATGAGTTGCGATTTGCGCAAGTTCAACCCGCTCAGTTTTTGGAAAAACAACCTGCTGTGATTCGGGATTTGTGGGTCGCAACTACCACAGATTTTTTTGGTAAATACTATACGTTGCAGTTGGGAGCGATGAACTTAGAAGTCGTGAAAGTTTTGCTGCAAGATACCCCAACTGTAGAGAGCGAAATTCTCAATAAAACTCCCCTTAGCTGGGATCTGTTTGCTTACCTCTTATTTCAAATCCCCCTCGTTGTAGACAATGTACCTTATGCTGCTCATACCCCAGAGGCGATCGAGCGAGCAGAATGTTTATTGCAAAACCTACTGCTGCAAGTGGCCAACGCTGTTATCCAACCTCTACTTAATCACTTTGCCGATGTGGAAGTGATTAAGCAAACCTTTTACGATCGCCGTCTCATTTCTACTCGTGAAATTGAGCGATTTAGAAACAGTTTGTCTTGGAAATATCGGCTTGAACGTTATGTAGGTGAGCCCAAAGCGATTTTTGAAAGTCAATATGAATTATTGGTTTTAGATAGTCGAGGCATTGCCAAAACCTCAATTTATTCTCCTCGTAACCAAGAACTGAGAGAATTAGCGGGGCTGCAACTCGCCGTTACTTTGGTATTAGAAACTCGGGATGCGATCGCACCTCGGTTTCGCTCAGCGATCGCGTTTTTGGGCAGTGGCTTCGTTTATGTCCTAACTGAAGTGCTGGGGCGAGGCATTGGGTTAATCGGGCGCGGCATTTTGCAGGGGATTGGCAGTGCTTGGCAAGACACCAAGATTGGTAAAAACGGAGAACGTCCTAAACAGTAACTTCAGGATTTCAGCGGCGTTTAGCGTAGCGACCCACTAATTCTGCTGCCGCTAAGATATGTCCGTTCATTGCTGCTTCCAATTGCGCTTTGGTCGCACCTGATTGCAAAGATAAGGTGCGATCGAGTGCGTAGAGTTTGAAGACATAGTGGTGGGTGCCATTGGGAGGACAAGGACCACCGTACCCTAGATTGCCAAAGTCATTTTTACCGTGGGTGCCGCCTTTTAGGAGCGTGGCTTGGGGAGCGATGCCTTCAGGTAGGTGGAGCGTTTCCGGCGGCAAGTCGTAAACCACCCAATGTACAAAAATGCCGACCGGGGCATCCGGGTCATCTACAATCAGCGCCAAGCTTTCCGTTTCGGCTGGGGGTGCGTCCCAACTTAAAGGTGGCGAAATATTGGCCCCATCGCAGGTGTACTGAGATGGAATTAAACTGTCAGCCTCAAACGCAGAACTTTCAAGTTTCATGGTTTTCATCCAGTGCCTTTTCCTGGATGATAATCGCGATCGCTAAAGCGGCTGATAGAAGATAAAAAGCTTTGCGATCGCGTTTGCTGGTGCCGACCTAGACGCTGAGTTTAAGCGCTAAAGTATTTTGCTTCTGGGTGATAGGCAATCATGGCCGTGGTGGATTGCTCTGGGTAGAGTTGTTCGCTTTCGTCCATGTGTAAGTGGATGCGATCGCTGCCTAACAAGTCCAGCAATTTGTATTGGTCTTGCATGTTGGGGCAGGCGGGGTAGCCGAAGCTGTACCGAGAACCGCGATAGCGCTGCGCCAAGATATCCCGAATGCTCTCCGGGTCTTCATTGCCAAACCCCAGTTCGCGACGAATCCGGGCATGAAGCCACTCGGCCAGAGCTTCCGCCATCTGCACCGCTAACCCGTGGAAGTATAGGTAGTCGGTGTAGTTATGGGCCTCAAACAGTTTTTTGGCGTATTCCGTGGCAATCTCGCCCATTGTCACCGCTTGCATGGGGAACACATCAATCTGGCCTAACTCCTTGGGAGCAAAGAAGTCAGCAATACAGAAGCGACGAAGCGATCGCTGACGAGGGAATTTGAAAGTCGCGATCGGATCTCCCAAAGATGAACCATTCGTGGCTACAGCAGGATTATAGAGATAAAGAGAATTTCCTTCTGCCTGACAAGGGAAATATCCGTAGATTGCTTGAGGATGTAACAGCTTCTCCCCAACAATCTTCTGTTTCCACTGCTCCAGAACTGGATATACCTTCTCTTGTAAGAAGGCATCATACTCTTCCCGCGATTGCTCTCTGGGCTTACGGAACTGCCACTGTCCCGCGATCAGTGCTTGCAGATCGAGATATCCAAATAACTCCTCTACAGGGATATCTTCAGATTGCAAAACTTGGGTGCCCCAGAAAGGAGGGGTGGGTCGAGGGATATCGATCGCGATCGCTTCTGAGCGCTGGGTGTTTTCGGTGAGGGGTGAGGAGTCAGGGGTGAGGAGTGATCCAGATTCATTACTGGCGATCGCGTTATCTCCTTGAGAGCTGAATTCTTGTTCCAACTCCTCTCTCTTCTCTTCTCTCCCCTCACCTAAAAATCCCACGCGATCGTCCCATTCACCTGCATGTTTGGCAGGCATGAGTTTGTCCATGAAATGTAGATCGGAGAAAGCATCTTTGCCGTAGATTACCTGGCCTTTGTAAGCGCGACGGCAATCTTCATTCACAAACTTCGGGGTGAGTGCTGCGCCACCAAGAATCACTGGAACCGTAATTCCTCGCTCGTTAAATATCTCCAAGTTCTCTTTCATGAACGCAGTAGACTTCACCAGTAGACCGCTCATGGCGATACAGTCAGCCTGATGTTTCTCGTAGGCTTCAATGATGTTGTCTACAGGTTGCTTAATACCGATGTTAACGACTTTGTAGCCGTTGTTGGTGAGGATAATATCTACCAAGTTCTTGCCAATATCATGCACATCTCCTTTTACTGTGGCGATCACCACCGTTCCTTTGGCCTGCCCAGATTCTTCCTTCTCCATAAAGGGTTCTAAATGGGCAACTGCGGCTTTCATAGTTTCTGCTGACTGCAACACGAAGGGAAGCTGCATTTGCCCAGAGCCAAACAGTTCCCCGACGACTTTCATGCCATCAAGCAAGAATGTGTTGACGATCTCTAAGGGGGGATACTTCTCCAGTGCTTTGGTGAGTTGTTCTTCTAAGCCGATTCTTTCACCGTCGATGATGTGGCGCTTCAAGCGTTCTTCGACTGGGAGTTTGTCATCTTCCGAGCGATCGCGTTTGGTGGTCTTACCTTCAAACAGCGTAGTGAGTTCGCCTAGTGGATCATAAACACAGACATCTCCTTCAAATTGCCGCTCATCATAAATCAGCTTGCGGCACACTTCTTGGTGTTCTGGCTCGATCTTCGCCAATGGCAGAATCTTGTTGGGGCTCACGATCGCCGCATCCATGCCTGCCTCCATCGCCTCATGCAAGAACATGGAGTTCAGCACAACGCGGGCCGCAGGATTGAGGCCAAAGGAGACATTGGAGACACCCAAGATCATGTGGCAACCAGGCAACTCAGCCCGAATCCGGCGAATTGCTTCAATCGTGGCTTTGCCGTTGGCTCGATCTTCCTCAATCCCGGTTGAAATCGGCAAGGCGAGGGGGTCAAAGAAGATCTCGTGAGCAGGAATGCCGTATTCCACAGCGGCTCGGTAGGCACGCTGGGCGATCGCAAATTTTCTCTCGGCGGTGCGGGCCATCCCCTCTTCATCGATGGTGCCGACAACCACACCCGCCCCATATTCCTTCGCCAGTTCCAGCACTTTGTAGAATCGATCTTCACCGTCTTCATAGTTGGTGGAGTTCAGCAAGCACTTCCCGCCCGCGACTTTCAGCCCTGCCTCCATCTTTTCCCACTCAGTAGAGTCGAGCATCAGCGGCAGCGTCACGTTGGTTACGAGGCGCGACACCAGTTCCCGCATATCCCGCACGCCGTCGCGTCCCACATAATCGACGTTGACATCGAGGATATGAGCACCTTCCCGCACCTGAGCTTTGGCTAGCGACACCAACCCATCCCAATCTTCGGCATTGAGCAAGTCGCGGCACTTCTTAGAACCGCTGGCGTTGAGGCGTTCTCCGACAATCAAGAAAGAATTGTCTTGCTCATAGGGTTGAGCGCTGTAAATCGAGGACGCTGAAGGCACGTAATGGATCGGTGCCCGACCCGTAGCCTCAGTGGAGGGCCGCACCTCGCGAGTCTTAGGCGTGAGAGTTTGAGCGACCTCGGCCAACTGCTGAATATGGTCAGGCCGAGTCCCGCAACAACCACCAATCACCTGCACACCCCAATCTTCGATAAACCGCAGCAGCGACATCCGCAGTTCCATTGGGGTTAGCTTGTAGTGAGCGTGACCGCCAATGTTTTCGGGCAGACCTGCGTTGGGGATACAGGAGACCACAAACGGTGAATATTCACACAAATACTTGATGTGTTCGGCCATGCGATCAGGGCCAGTGGCGCAGTTGAGGCCCAGAATATCGATCGGGTATGGCTCCAGGATCGACAATACGGCACTAATATCAGAACCAACCAGCATCGTGCCCTGGACTTCCATCGTCACCGATACCATCAACGCGCGGCGATCTCCCTTCTTCTGGAACACCGACTCTACCGCATTCAGGGCTGCCTTAATTTGCAGCACGTCTTGGCAGGTTTCGATAATGAACAAATCCACCCCACCATCAAACAAGCCTTCCGCTTGTTCGGCAAAAGCGGCTTTTAGAGTATCGTAGTCGATGTTGCCCAGCGTCGGCAGTTTGGTCCCTGGCCCCATTGAACCCGCCACAAATCGGGGTTTTTCGGGGGTGGAAAACTCAGCCGCTACACTTTTTGCCAGCTCAGCCGCAGCTTTGTTGAGGTAATAAGCCTTGTCCGCCAAGTCGTACTCAGCCAAGACAAACGAGCTAGCGCCAAATGTATCAGTTTCAATTACATCGGCTCCCGCAATCAGGAAGTCGCGATGCACTTTGGCGACGGCTTCTGGCTTGGTATGGATTAGATACTCGTTACACCCTTCGTACTCCGGGCCACCAAAGTCTTCAGCAGTTAGGTTCTGGGTTTGCAGCGAGGTACCCATTGCCCCATCAAACACAAGAACAGGGCGATCGGGACTGTGAAGACGCGCGAGGAAGGGGCTAGTCATAGCAATACTGAGCGAGGTTCTTAAATAATCATGATCCAGTAAGCTCTAGATTACCAATCCTGCTCGGTATCTGGGGAGTTTTTATAAATTGAGGGCGCGATCGCTAATCTGAATAACTAAGCTTTTTGACGCTCAGCAATTTGGATGAGTAACCGTAACGCTTCATTGACCGCTTTAGCCGTTGGGAATGCTTGAGCTACATCAGGATCTAGCAATACCAAATTAGTTCCTGCCTGATAGCGCTCTGCATATTTGCCTCGTACACCTCCCTGAAGCTGAGAAAAATCGTATTCAGAGCGCCATTCATCTTCTGGTTCGTGATCAGTTTCCTTCTTCATAAAATCTCTGCTCTTGGCGTGTCGCGATTCGGGCGCTAATAATACGGGTGCGATCGCCTCGATCGGTATGAGCTACAACCAGCAATCGGCCCAATTGAGATAACCTGATAGTAACGTATCGGCTCTCTCCAGTTATTGCATCCCCAAAACTTAGGTAAGGCGATCGCTAATCTGAAAAAGTATTGGAGCGATTGCGCTTGACCAAAACTTGAAGGAGCGATCGCAATTCTCTGTAAAAAAGGGGGCATTTTGCCCCCAGATGCAGTCAAAAAATTGAGAGAGGAGCTAGTTACTCCTTTTTTTACGTAGTTTAGACAACAATCAGATTGTTCAAGTTACCGCTATATCCTGTAATCTCAACAATTGAATCTTGAGCGGCTGAAAATCCTGCATTGCCGTCGTTAAACGCTATAAAAGTGCGCTGAGTGACAGATCCTTTACCACCACTCTCGATTAGATCAAATGCCACTGCACTATTGCTACCAAATCGGTCTTGCGTTAAAAGCCCTTGCATCGCTTTTTCTTGCAGAGAATAGACTTGGCCGACGTAGGTAACAGCTCCTGTAATGACGTTAGTAGGTGCGTCAATCAGGTCTGTATTCCATCCATAATAATCAAGATCAAGATCTGTAATGCGATCAAACTTTGTGAGCTGAGAATCACCGAGCGTTTCGAAGACAAAGGTGTCTGACTGGTTATAGTACCAAGTGGATGAATTGTTTCCGCCAGTTAGGATATCTGCATCCGCTCCTCCTATGAGCCGATCTGCGCCATCACCGCCGTCTAGTTTGTCACTGCCTGCTCCGGCAAAGATTTCGTCATTTCCGCCAAATCCCCGCAGGATATCACTGCCACCCAAGCCATAAATATATTCACCCTGATCGCTACCAGAGATAGTGTCTGGCCTACTACCACCATTTAAGACCTGTTTGACTTCTAGATAAACCCAACCAATGCTAGTCGCGCCTAGGCTGTCACTGACGGTGTAGCTAAAACTTGCACCTGCAACGCCAGCGTTGGGAGTAAAGGAGATGTTGCCTGTATTTGGATCGATTTGAACTGTGCCGCTGAAGGCATCACTGACACCTGTGATAGTCAGAGGGTTATCTCCGTCAGGATCGAAGTCATTCGCCAATAACTCAGTGCTATTGATAGTGCTGGTTGTATCTCCACGCACTACTTTAAAGTCAGATCCTGTAACAGGTGAAGAATTCAGGACATTCACAAATGCAGTGGCAGTGTCACTACCGCCAGCACCATCAGTTATAGCGTAGTCAAAGGATGCGGTTCCAACAAATCCTGAGCTTGGAGTAAATACGATATAGCCATTTTGGTCGAGTTGAACAGTGCCATTGGTGGCGTTACTCACTTCTGTAACAGAGAGGGGATTTCCGTCAATATCGGAATCATTCCAAAGCAATTCCCCAGAAAAGAAGAATCTTGACTGATCGTGAGTAATAGAGAAATAGTCATCATTAGCAGTTGGTGGCTCGTTGAAGTTGGGACCAACTCCAATCGAGAGTGTATAGCTACCCGTAGAACCAGACGTACCGCTGCTTTCAATGTTGGGGTCGTAGCTAAAGTTTGAATAACCGCTTACACCCACATAATAAGTTCCAGCACTGGGAACAATGAATCTAATAAAGGAGTCAAGACCATCAAAGTCATCATTGCGAGCTATTTCATTACCGTTGGCATCAAATAAGCGCAGGGCTGAATCTAGGAAAGATCCTAAATTTCTTGCATCAATGTCGAGTGTGATTCGATCTCCAGCATTGGCAACCTCAAACTTGAAGAAATCTACATCTTGCCCACTGTAAGAGTTGTCGCCAATGACACCACTATCAATGAAGTTTCCAGAAGCAATCAGACCCGTGTCAACTGCCGTAGCAAGTGTGTCATTCAATAGAAGATTCGTTTCAGTAGCAACCATTCAAGTCCCTTCAATTAAAACTCAATGTCTGGAATGTCTTATGACTATCCCCTGGGGAATACAAAATCAAAATAGACAATTCCAGATAGCGTTGCTCTAATTTTTTTGCAAGAAAAGAACCAAGCCCAACAGAAATAGTTCTCTTTGCCTAAATTGATTGCAGTTTGGGTCAGAAGGTATGTAGATAAAAATGCGATCGCGCTTGACCAATGTTTGAAGGGGCGATCGCTTTATGTTTTGTCGTCTTTTACCCATCTAGGAAGCTGAAGTTCAAACTCCAACACTTTTTTGAAGTCATGAATGATCGATCGCATACTCTCAATACTGGTGATGAGGGTCTGTTGTCCTTTTTTCCAGTCTGTGCGATCGACGGTGCCAATGACGAGGTAATCATTACCAATCAAATTTGGTTTGCCCTGTTGCATACACATTGCTGCTAATAGTTCCTCCAATTCATCTTGATGAAGAATTAGTAGCTCGCAGGAAGGGCAATAACGACAGGTCTTATTGAGTATGAGAGGTTGTATTGGTTCTAAGAACACGAAGAGGGGAAACTTCGTAGTTTGGTTTTAGCCTCGCATTTGGGGCAGGAAGTAAACCGTGCATCTTTGTAAGGATTCAAGAAAAATTTGTGGCGAGGTGTTTGCTTGCCGAAATGTTTCATTTTCCTCCCCTGTTCAGCATTTTAACGTTAGGCTAGCCGATCGCGATCGCCTGATGCCGTTTTTGATGTTTTTTAACTGAACTTACTGGTTACTCCGGTTTAAGCTGACGTTATAGGGAGTTATGTCACGAGAGAGTGCCTTATGTCTGACACAAAAACTCTACCTCGCCTCAGCGAAGCGCAGGTTCATCAACTTGCGACCAAGCAGAGTTTTGAACGGGGCGATCGCTATTACCGCGATGGTGCAATGATCAATCCAACACTTCAAGGATTGGAATTGCGGGCGGATTGTCAAGGTTCAGGGCTCTATGTTCTCTGGGTGCACGTAGATAACATAGCCAAAGCTACTGCCAAAGGCACCTAATACCAATATTGAACTAGATAGTCCAGAGCGATCGCCCTTGTATTCCAATTGCAAAGGCGATCGCTTTTTGTAGTTTTATGGCCTGAACATCATTATCTAGTTAGGCAGACATCACCCAACTCTGGAGATTAGAACTGAATTGAGTGAGGTCTACGTTTTTCACAATGGCAACAGTTTGGGCAGAACTAGTCTGGAACAGAATATCTGCGCCTTGAGGAATCGCTACACTAATGCTGCTACCAGAAGTCACAATCGAGTCGGTGCCAATCTGGAAATCTGTAATGACGTGAGGAGTGCCAGGGATGACGGACTCGTTAATCCAGAACTGGTCTCGGCCTGCTCCTCCTGTCATGGTGCTGCCTCTACTGCCACCAAATAACAAGTCATCACCATCACCACCCAACAGTTGGTCTGCGCCACCGAGTGCGCCTACTCTGCCCTCTGACTTACCATGCTGCATGTAGTGAGCAAATCCACTTGTGAAAACTCCCTGAGCCACTGCTGCTGCAATGTCTGCGTTGCTTCCGAGATAGTAGCTCTCGCTGTAGAAACTGCTGGGATTACGGCCTTCTTTGTGACCGTGCTGACTGAAGTGGTCAAATCCACTGGCGAAGGCTCCTTGAGCTACCGCTGCCGCGACATCTGAGTTGGTAGAGAGGTAGTATCTCTCATTAAACAGTAAGTCGTCGCTACGACCCTCAAATTGTCCATGATTTAGGAAGTGTTCTAATCCGCTGCTGAAGATACCCTGAGCTACCGCTACTGCCACATCCGGATTCTCACCCAGGTAGATTGTTTCATCGAAGGAGTGACTAGCGGCTCGACCTTCATACAGACCGTGGTTCACAAAGTGAACGAGACCACTGCTAAAAACACCCTGATCAACCGCAGCAGCCACATCTGGGTTCTGCTCTAAGTAGAGTGCTTCATCATAGAACTCGCTGGGGTTGCGTCCCTCATAGAGACCGTGTTGAGTAAAATGGTGAAAACCGTTGCGAAATACGCCTTGACCCACTGCTGCTGCGACATCTGAATTCTGCTCTAGATAGAAGGATTCATCAAACAACTGGGTGAGGATGCCTCCATCAGGTGCTCCAGTAAAACGAGCTTGCTGAGCTAGGGTAAAAGTACCATCAGATGCATCCTCAGCGATGAGGGTATCATTCCCTGCTCCTCCAGAGAGGATGTTGCTGCCGCGATTGCCAATGATGATGTTATCGAGGGTATTGCCTGTGCCATTCGTGTTTTGATGACCTGTGAGAGTCAAGTTTTCTAAGTTAGGACCCAAAGTCCAAGCAACACTCGATCGCACAGAATCTACACTGACTGGAATATCACCACCGAAGTCTTCCGATCGAATAGAATCACCAAGGCTATCAACAATAAAAATATTATTACCTGTGCCACCGCCACCATATAGGAAATCATCTCCATTTCCACCATTGAAGACAAAGGTGCTCCCATCCGTTGGCCCTAAATTATAAGTCACAATAGAGTCATTACCTGCCCCACCAAACAGGAAACCACCGCCGTCAGAAGCTTCTATAATGTCATCTCCCTCACCTCCATCCACAATATTGAAACCTTCGTAGGCATATAGAAAATCGCTGCCTGTACCGCCGAGGAGGAGGTTGTCACCAGCTCCATATATTTCATCATCTCCGCCTTGCCCATCTAAAATATCAAAAGAATCCTTATTTCCGGAATCATTCAAATAGTTGTTCTGCTCATCGCCAGCAATGTAAGCCATGTTAGATGTCCTTGAAATTTGTGAGTGTTGAATCTTGTCGGCAAGGCAATTCCTACGGTCTGGTATTACAGTAGAAAGCCTCAAAATTTGTGCTGATATCTATGGGGCAGAGATATCAGAAGCTATCTGAATGCAACATATAGAAGGCTTGGAAAACTCTTTGAGGGGTCGCAGTACGATCAAGCTGACAGGTATCTGGCGAGAAACTAGGCTGGTTATACGGACTAGGCTGGTTACGCAGAAACTAGCCAGTTGTTGGGATTAGAACTGAATTGACCAAAATCTACGTTTTTTACAATGGCAACAGTTTGAGCAGAACTAGTCTGGAACAGAATATCTGCGCCTTGAGGAATCGCTACACTAATGCTGCTACCAGAAGTCACAATCGAGTCGGTGCCAATCTGGAAATCTGTAATGACGTGAGGAGTGCCAGGGATGACAGACTCGTTAATCCAGAACTGATCTCGACCTGCTCCACCCGTCATGGTGCTGCCTCTACTGCCACCAAATAACAAGTCATCACCATCACCACCTAACAGTTGGTCTGCGCCACCGAGTGCGCCTACTCTGCCCTCTGACTTGCCATACTGCATGTAGTGAGCAAATCCACTTGTGAAAACTCCCTGAGTCACTGCTGTTGCGACATCTGAGTTGCTTTCTAGATAGTAGCTTTCACTATAGAAAGTGCTGGGGTTGCGGCCTTCTCGATGGCCATGCTGAGTAAAGTGATCAAAGCCAGTTTGAAAGGCACCCGCAGCGACTGCCGCCGCAACATCTGAGTTGGTAGATAGGTAGTATCTCTCGCTGAACAGCAAGTCATCACTACGACCCTCAAACTGTCCATGAGCCAAAAAATGCTCTAAGCCGCTGCTGATGACACCCTGAGCTACAGCCACAGCTACATCTGGATTCTCACCCAGATAGATTGTTTCATCGAAGGAGTGACTAGCGACTCGACCTTCATACAGACCGTGGTTCACAAAATGAACGAGACCACTGCTAAAAACACCCTGATCAACCGCAGCAGCCACATCTGGGTTCTGCTCTAAGTAGAGTGCTTCATCATAGAACTCGCTGGGGTTGCGTCCCTCATAGAGACCGTGTTGAGTAAAATGGTGAAAACCGTTGCGAAATACGCCTTGACCCACTGCTGCTGCGACATCTGGATTCTGCTCCAGATAGAAGGATTCATCAAACAGCTGAGTGAGGATGCCTCCATCAGGTGCTCCAGTGAAACGAGCTTGCTGAGCGAGGGTGAGAATACCTTCAGAGGTAGACTCAGCGATGAGGGTATCATTCCCTGCTCCTCCAGAGAGGATGTTGCTGCCGCGATTGCCAATGATGATGTTATCGAGGGTATTCCCTGTACCATTCGTGTTTTGATGGCCTGTGAGAGTCAAATTTTCTAAGTCAGGACCCAAAGTCCAAGCAACACTCGATCGCACAGTAGACACACTTGGTATTTGATTGTTGTAGTCCCACTCTCGAACACCATCGCCAACGCTATCGACGATGTAGATATGATTGCCTACACCACCATACATGAAGTCGTCTCCAACCCCACCATTGAGGACGAAGCTGACACCACTCGTATCCGTTACTGATGGAGCATCAGCCAGAATAAAGTCGTCGCCTGCGCCACCAAACAGAAAACCGCTCCCGCCATAAATTTCTATGTTGTCATTTCCTTCACCTCCATCTACGATATTGAAACCGTCAGAGGGATATATGAGATCGTTGCCTGCGCCGCCGAAGATGAGGTTATCGCCAGCTGTATATATCTCATCATTTCCACCTTGTCCATCCAAAATATCAAAGGAATCTTCACTTCCGGAATCATTCAAATAGTTATCCTGTTCGTCGCCAGCAATGTAAGCCATGTTAGATGTCCTTGAAATTTGTGAAGTTGTGAGTGTTGAATCTTGTCGACAAGGCAACTCCAACTGCCTGCGATCGCGGTAGGGAGCCTCGGATTTAGATCTGGTATTTTTGGGGTGTAGATACCAGATGCTATCTGAATGCAGAATGTAGAAGATTTGGAAAGCGTTTAAGAGAGACGATCGCTTCTGTAAGAGAATCTAAGAGACTAGAAAAACATGGATTACATTACTACCGCAGCTGCTATCTGGAGCGTTGTCTACCGTTAACCGAATAGCCGTCGTCGCTGTTACCAAAAATGATGTCATGCTTGATTCCTCCTAGATGCAGCGGGTGTCTATGTATCACCTTGTAGAATTAATGGTAAATTTTGTAACCTTATTTCAGCTTCCTCCAGTAGATTCACCCAGAAGCAGGATTTGGTAGATTTGCGGAGGATTTTTCTCCCAGCTCCCTCAAACCTAGTGATTGTCCTATATTGAGCTGCTCTTTAGGTGGCTGCAACCCAAATTTACTGGGTAGGGCGATCGCATCCAGACGAGCAACACTAGACTCTAACCGACATTAGACAAGCGGCAAACTGGAGGCTGGAGGCGTTAAGTTCAGCGGATTTTTCATCTTCCATCGTCATTAATTCACGCTCTTTAGATGATCACAGTACGATCAAGCTGAGGGGTATTAAAGGCTTGGGTTTTGAAACTTGGTGGATAAAAGCTAAGCTACCTCTCTGTATCAGCTTGCAACTTCTTTGGGTTCTATGTTTTTCCCTTCTGCACTCTGGCTTAGTTCAGCGATCGCTCATGATCACTTGAGTGTTTCGCCTGACCTACCTATGACTGAAGTTGTCAAGCTGATGAGCCAAGCTCATAAAAGCTATGTGTTAGTCGTAGATGCAGATCAGCTAGTTGGCATTTTTACTGAACGAGATGTGGTGAGACTGACAGCAGCCAAAACTTCCTGGTTAGAGGTGGCGATCGCTACGGTGATGACAACTCCTGTCATCACATTACAGGAATCTGAAGCTACGGATGTTTTGGTTCTGTTATCGCGCTTATGGAGATATCGGATTCGTCATTTGCCAATCTTAGATCAGCGAGAACGCATTATCGGTGTCGTGACTCGCCAAAGTATCCGCGAAGCCCTCAAGCCCGCAGCGCTACTCAAGGCGCGGCAGATTCATGAAGTCATGGTTAGCCCCGTGGTGGCTGCCCCCATCACGACCTCTGTGCTGCAACTCAGCCAACTCATGCACCAGCATCAGATTAGTTGCGTGGTTCTGGTACAGCCTGAGGCGACAAATCCAGCGATCGCAAAGCCAATTGGCATCTTGACGGAGCGGGATGTAGTGCGGTTACAGGCGCAAAATTTAGACTTGGCCCAAACCTCCGTAGTGGCAGTAATAAATCGGCCATTGCATGCCATCCAACCGCAAGCTTCTCTTTGGAGCGCCCACGAGCAGATGCAACAGCATCAAATCCGGCGATTAGTAGTAGTAGGAGAAGCGGGGGAGCTGCTAGGTTTGGTAACTCAAAGTAGCATCCTGCAATCGCTCGATCCGTTGGAGTTACATCCAACATTAGATGCGCTGCAACAGGAGGTAGAGGCTCGGACGCAAGAAATGCAGCAGACCAACGAGAAATTGCAGCGAGAAATTGTGGAACGGGTGAAAGTAGAACAAACGCTGCAAAGTCAAATTGCCAAAGAACAATTGATGAGTGCGATCGCCAATCACATGCGGCAGTCGTTGCATCTAGACACCATCTTGAACACAACCGTGGAGGAAGTGAGGCAGTTTCTGCAAGTCGATCGGGTGCTGATTTACCGCTTTGAATCGAATGGCAACAGTACCGTTGCTGTAGAGTCGGTAGCAACCGATCGGATGTCGATCGTGGGGAAGATGATGGAGGCTGCTTACTTTACCAAGCGTTGCCGCCAGTCTTATCAGATGGGGCAGATGCAAGCGATCGCCGACGTGACCCAAGCCAACTTGCCATCGCGTTACCTGCATTTGCTGGCTCTGCTTCAAGCTCGTGCAGCTTTAACTGTGCCCATTCTTCGAGGCGACGAACTTTGGGGGCTACTCAGTGCCTATCAATGTGGCCAACCGCGACAGTGGCAACCCTTAGAAATTGAGCTGCTGCAACAGTTATCGACTCAGGTCGGCATTGCGATTCAACAAGCCCAGCTTTACCAACAACTAGAAGTGGCGAACCAAGAGCTACGGCGGTTAGCAAATTCGGACGGGTTAACTGAGTTAGCCAACCGTCGCTCTTTTGACGAATATTTAGATAAAGAGTGGCGACGCGCCTTGCGACACCGGACGCCCCTAGCGCTGATCATGGGCGATGTTGATTTCTTTAAACGCTATAACGATTGTTATGGGCATCTCAGGGGCGATCGCTGTTTGCAACAAGTGGCGGCGGTGCTGCGTCAAACAGCAAAGCGACCAGCAGACCTAGCGGCTCGCTATGGGGGTGAGGAGTTTGCCATTCTACTACCCAATACAGAAGATCGAGGTGCGACCTTGGTGGCCACAGAAATTCAAACCCGGATTCAGACTTTGCGAATTCCTCATGCTCAGTCCTCGATTGCGGATTATGTCACCTTGAGTTTGGGGATTGCTTGCTTAGTTCCTCGAACTGGCATTGCTCCCACGTTCTTAATTGCCGCTGCTGACAAAGCTCTATATCAAGCAAAAATGGCAGGACGCGATCGCTACTTGATCTATCAGGAGTCAGCTCAAGGCTGAAGTTTCTAATTTATTGGCATTTCTGCATCGAATCTGTCAAAGTAATTCTCAAAGTGCTGTTGCTCCAAGCCCATGCTATCAGCTCGTTTTTTCCGCTTTTTTCAGCACCTAAACTGGAAAACGATTAAAGAAGTCATTGACTCTGCTGGTAAGCAGCGGCTACCAGGGCTCTCCGCAGAAATGGCTTACAACGCCATGTTGGGGCTGTTTCCGGCAATTTTGGCTGTTTTGACGGCGATTGGGCTATTTGAATCCCTGCAAGGAACGCTGCAAAGGCTAGCGTCTCAACTCAGTCAAGTCGCCCCTGAGGAAGTCCAGATTCTTATTCAAAACTTTGTCAGAGGCATCAGCCAAACCCGGAATCGTAGTTTGTTTTCCCTCAGTTTCATTGCAGCAATTTGGGCATCTTCCGGCGCGTTGAGTGCGGCAATGACGGCTTTTGACCACATCCAGCAAGTTCCACCAGAGCAAACTCGTCCGTTTTGGAAAGCTAAATTGGTTTCTGTCGCACTTACGGTCGGCACGATTTTGCTGTTACTGATGGCATCGTTTCTGATGTTTATTAGTGACTTGATCGTCAAGCATGTAGCCAGCCAAAGCGGTTTTTTAGGATCAGGGTTGCTGTCAACTTGGCGGCTACTGAGTTGGCCCTTGGCTCTGGGAATTGTCTCAGCAGCGTTTGCCTTTATTTATCGCTATGGTCCTAGCCAATGGAAGATTGGCACGCCCATTATGCCGGGAGCAGTACTGGCAGCAGTATTTTGGGCGATTCTCTCAAGTTTGTTTCGATATTATGTCTCCCATTTTGGCGACTTTAACCGAGCTTATGGTGCCATTGGTGCGGTGATTGTCTTGTTGCTCTGGCTTTACCTCAGCTCCTTGGTGCTCCTGATTGGCAACCAGTTAAATGTCACGGTGGGTGCAGCCATGCGGCAACAACACCGACAAAACGTGATTCAGGCAATCAAGCTATCGCGCTCGTTGCAGCCCAGCGACAATCCCACTACCGATAGTCAGAAATAAGAGAAACCAGAGGATGGCGCTGGAAAGAAACGATAAAACCCCAAACCCCCTCAAAATCCAAATCACCGTGGTAATGCCCAAGCAAATGAAAAAAAACTTGGTAGTAGGGTGAGAAAATTTCCGAGAGAAGTTATGCATTGCTCTTTACGTCCTCAACTCAGCAAAACGCTGTCAGCGATCGCCCTCATTGTGGCATGAGAAATAGAGCGAGTTAAACCAGTAGGGGCGGCTGAGAAATGTTTAATTAAGTAGAAATTGGTTTACAGATTCTTACAAAATTTTGCGGAATCTTTATTTAGAATCAACCCCTTTTCCTGGAGATCTAGGTAAGGTGGTGAATAAATCAAGTAGAACCTCGGTGGCCAAAATTTCCTAATGCCTGAAAAGGCAAGGTTTTAATCTAGGCTGGTTAGGCGTTTCTATTGGCTTATCAGGAGTTCCTGAGTCTACATGACTGCTGACCTATTTAATGACGATTGTCTGGCATCGATCCCCAACCGCAGTCAGAGCGAACATGAAGCTCTGCTACGAGGCGAGATTCTACTGAGTACAAGAGCCTATTCTGCTTGGGGAGGGGCGGTTACAGCTTCGATGTATTTGCCCCTGTCGCGATCGCTGGCTTGGCAGCAGCTAACCGACTACCCCCGTTGGGTACAGTACTTTCCTGATCTGGTGCGCAGTGAAGTGCTGCAACGAGGCGATAGTCTAGGGTCAGGGGGAAAACGGCTTTACCAGGTGGCAAACAAGGCATTTCTCTTTTTTACTGCTCAAGTTGAGGTTTACCTGCGGGTAGTAGAGACTGTGCATCAAAAAATTCAGTTTCGCCAAGAGCAAGGCAGCTTTACTGATTTTGCCGCTGAATTGACTCTGCAAGATTATCGCACAGGAACGCTTCTGGCCTACTCGGTGCAAGCCACCCCTGCGATTCCGGTGCCGACGCTGTTTGTGCAACAAGCAATCCAGCTAGATTTGCCAACTAACATGCGGCAGATGCGCCAAGTGCTTTGTGTTAAGTAGATTGAAACTTGGCTTGAGCTAGATTGTGATTGATTGTCCACCCTCATTGACTGAGGTTTTTATGACTGCTTGCTTCCAGCTTCAACCGCGCCCTCAAGATGATGCTTTAGCTCCAAAACATGCTCGTTTGGCTCGTCGGAGCAAAATTGGTTGGACAAAAGTGGCGATCGCGGCTTTGAGTTCGGTGATGTCGGTCGGTTTGATGGATGCTGCGACAGCGGCAACACCTGCTTCTTTGGCTGACTCTCCCGCAGCCCAGAAACTCAATAAGATGTTTTCCCCCAAGATCCAGCAAATCCTTAACTCTTGCGCTCAGCAGGGTAGCGTTAACTTGAGCGCGGGCGCTGACAAAGATGGCTCGGTCATTTGCGCCAATGGGACTCGGAACTCCTCGGTGCAGTTTAATGAATATGTCAGTACGGTGTCCGATTTTCTCTCAGCTAGTTTCTTAGTCGGGGTGCGTGCCGCTCTACAATCTTATCCAGGGGCGCAAATGGATATGGTAACCAGTTACCTAGCCACCCCAGATGGCAAAGCTTCCTTGCAAGATGCGCTGACTAATGCCATTACCACCAGTGGCCTAGTGCCGCAAAGTTCTCAGAAGTCTGTCAGTTTTCTAGTGAATCGGGTGATGCAGCGATCGCTACCGATTTTACAAAACACAAATAAATTCAGTAACTTGTTGGGCAGTACAGAGCAGTACCGCAAGGTGGCGAATAACTTCTGCAAACCCCCTGGCATGACGGTAGAGAAAGCTAGAACCTTAGTTCCGCAACTAGATGCGGTGCAAATCTACGCCATCTGTGTGCAGGAATCCGGCTTATCTGATGAAGTCCAAAAGGAGATCCAACAGCCAAACAAGTAGCCATGCAAGAAGAACGGCGGGCGTAATTGCCCAGCTTTGATGCAGTCTGTTAGGAGATGTTAGGCGGGCGATCGCGCTGTTGCTGGCTCTACAGGAGTTTCAGGTGCGATCGCCTCTACGTCTGCTTGCACAATGCGTAAAATTCGAGCAATGTAGACCGCTCGCTGTTGCTCCCGTTCTGCGGCAGCTTGGGGATCTGGCTGGTAAGCGTCAATTTCTGCGTGGGATAGTAAGCCTTTCGCTTGGGCGAGGCGTTCTACTGTGTCAAGGCGATCGCGTAATACAGACACCTCTTCGGCGAGGGCAAGGACCATTGCCAGCAATTTATCGGTTTCTGGATTCTCGAAGTAAAGGGGTCGTTTGCCTTTGGCGATGGCCATCACTGCTCCTAGGCGATTGCGCCTTGGTTATACTTGAGAGATCTATAGCAATCCAGAGCAATCCGAAATGGGTTGTGAAAAGTGCATTTCTCACAACCCTCAACCTTATAAATCATTCTGGATAGGACTGCTATCTTTATGGGCAGCTAAGAGAAACCAGTTGCCCCGACTGCCAAAGCCTCCATCTTTTAACTGGTCTGTTTTTAATTCCATTGCTGCCACCGTTTGAGTGATGTTTTCAGCAGCAAAGCCAGCTTGTAGAGTGAGTGCTTCTAAGTCTAGCTGGCGCATCGCTCCCCACCAAGGTTCATTGTTATTTTGAGTTTCCCAGTCAAACATAAAGGCGCTGAAGGGGTCCATGTTGCGGTAGAGCGGCGCTTCCGCATGTACCATTAATCCACCTGGCTTGAGCAGGCGATTGCATTCACGCAGGATATTGGCGATCGCGTGGGGCGGAGCTTCGTGCAAAAGGATATGAGAAACGATGAGATCAAAGGAGGCATCAAGAAAATCTGTATGTTCAGCGTTCTGTTGGGAAAAATGCACCCGCTTCCCTAATGCTTCAGCCCGTGCATGAGCATAGCGCAGCGTAGGAGCAGCGACATCAATGGCCTGTACTTCTGCATCTGGATAGGCATCTACATAAGGCAGGGTGCTATGCCCGACCGAACATCCTAAGTCTAAAATCTTCTCCGGTTGCCAATCAGGATATTGCAGCTTGAGATAGTTTTGAATGACTGCTTGGCCCATGGCATCATTCAACGGGCCAAGCCGACCCATCGCATAGAGATAGACACCGCGATCGTAGGTGACCCCTGCTGCAATATCCTCGTCGCGATATTCACTGTGATAA
The DNA here is from genome assembly GCF_014695385.1 of Trichocoleus sp. FACHB-46. Lineage (NCBI taxonomy): Bacteria > Bacillati > Cyanobacteriota > Cyanophyceae > Leptolyngbyales > Trichocoleusaceae > Trichocoleus > Trichocoleus sp. FACHB-46. The sequence continues at coordinate 791,954 of NZ_JACJOD010000006.1, forward strand.
CCCCCTGGCATACAGTGGATATCCACCGCTGTATGATAAACCGGAACTTCTAACGTGGGATTCAGAGTTAACGAGCCGATCGCCTGAGTCTGGAGTTGTTGCGATCGCGCCATCAGTTCTGGAAGTTGTCGCTCAACACTGAGGTTGACGGATTCCCACAGCATCTCCTGAGCGGTACGCCGTAATGCTCCCCACATACAGTAGTAGGATTCTTGCTGCATTAATTGGCGAATTTCATGCTGCGTTTCGGGCGATCGCTGGTGTTCTTGATCAAATTTCGGTTTGAGTCGTTGCTCATAAATGGTACGGTTGTTCGGTGAGATCTGTGTCGCAATGTGTTGTTTCAGACTATGGACAAATTGTTGACGAGCCAACTCATCATGGGTGGGTTGCGGTAGCATCGCATGTTGTACTTGCTCATCCATGACGGCACCTCCTAGCTCCAAAACTTTTGATTCATGAGCCTACGTGGTGTAGATCCAATCACCTTCGAGGCAGAGGCTCACCCACTAATCTAGCGACTGGATCTGCATCTGCCGCGATCGCGTTGTAAAAATTTGTACGCTGGGGAGCAAGATGGTTTGAGTTTCAATGGAGTGCTAGACACGCTTTTGGGCGTGGCCGATATTTAGTGCAGTAACTACTAAAACAAAGCCCTCTGAAAGTTTAGTTTCAGAGGGCTTTTAGTTTCATCCGGTATGCCAGGAACGAGACTTGAACTCGTGACACGAGGATTTTCAGTCCTAGAATCTATAACTTCTGAAATTCTTGCTATGTAAGGGTTATAGGTTTATCGCGGTTTTATCTCAATTCAATTTATCGCAGTTTTATCGCAGTTATGCTAGGTTTTGCTTGGTGGTACAGCTAATTCAAGCCACTGAGAGCAGAGGATAAAATGCGACCAATCAACCCCAAAAACAACAATGGCAGCATCAAGCTTGAGTTTAGTTATGCGGGTAAGCGGCACTCGTTAGCACCTGGGGGTAAGTTTGACGATCCGATCGCATTGGGTAACGCGCAAAGAATCGCAGCTCAGATTTACAACGATTGCCTTACTGGTAACTTCGATCCAACGCTATCGAAATACAAGCCAGCTACAGCACCGAACTTTAAAGGGAGAAGCGTTCAGGCAGTACAAGAAGATCTAGAAGCTGCTAGGGAAGCGTTGAAACTACGCTGTATCTCTTTAGGGTTATGGGATAAATACGTCGATTACAAACGTCCTAGTGTCTCCCCTAGTACGATCGCGAAGGATTACCAAAAGGTCAAAAACTATCTGCTTAAAGCTCCCAAGATGGGAGGTGCCAAGGAATTAATAAATTCCACAGATTTTCGCGACTGGCTCCTTAAGCAAACAACGCCAGCAGCAACTAAGAAGGTTATCACTCAAGTTTCAGCCTGCTGTGATTGGGCGATCGATGAAAAACTATTGAGAGAAAATCCCTTCTTGGGAATGGCAAAGAAAATCAAGCTGCCTAAATCAGCTAAAGCAAAGAAGCCAGAAGCATTTACGAGGGAGGAACAAGTCAGAATTATTGAAGCGTTCAAAACCAATCAATTTCGCTCTAAAGCTGATAGGTTTGGTCACTCCTGCTACGCTCCCTATGTAGAGTTCCTATTCGCTAGCGGTTGTAGACCATCTGAGGTATTACCCTTGCAGTGGAAGCACATAAACCCCGATCTGAAGGTAATTAGGTTTACTCAAGCATTAGTAGAGGGTGAAGGCGGGCGGGTGTTGAAAGATGGGTTGAAGACGCAATCTGAAAGAGTGGTACCAACAAGTAAACGTATTCAAGCGTTATTGGAATCGATCAAGCCTGAAAACTGCAAGCCTGAACAGCTAGTTTTTCCTGCAATTGAAGGCGGTTATATTGATCATCACAACTTTTGCAATCGCCAGTGGAAGGCTGTTTTAGAAGGGCTGAAGATACCATACAGAAAGCCTTATTCGACTAGACACTCTCTAATTACTGATGCCTTAGACTTAGGTATGGATGCTAAGGACGTATCTGCGTTAGTTGGTAATTCAGCAAAAATGATTTATGAGCATTATGCATCTCAGAAAAAAGGAATAACCCTACCTGAGTAGAGCCAACCGTCGATAACGCCCTAAGTTGTCAAAGAATCAATTTTCCCGACCATGGGGTTAGTCATTTATAGAAGTAAGTTAAACTTCTGAAGTTAAACTAGGTTGGAAATATGGGTAAAGGGTCATAAATCAGCTATGACCCTTTTGTTTTGAAACAGGTTAGATAACTCCACCTTATTGATTTGTCGAGCGTAGTGCTTGAAAACGTCCGATCGGTTTTGTCTATTTAAAGCGTGCTGAACTTAAGTTACCGGGTGGAGTCGGTTCAGAAATTCTGCATGAGACGTGGGGTTAAGGCATTTATCAAACTAAGTTGAACTTCAGAAGTTAATCTTACTTACATAAATGCTTACAGGGTAGCCAATCACCAGCTACCCTTTTTTGTGTCAATACAGACTAGGTAGTTCTACCTTATTAATCTGTCGTGCCTTCTTATTAAGGATTCGGAGCTAAATGAGAGACGATCGATTGAATATTGGGCTTTTCCTTAACAGCTTCCAGGAAAGCGGCTTTTAATTGCTCGTATTTCTTGTCTCGTTCTTCAAGCCTTGCTTTGAGGTCAGTAATTAGCAACATTGCTTCCTCCAGTTCTTTCCCTTGTTTATCTAGCGCTTCATCTTGCGATCGCACTCTGTCATCATTGAATCTGTTCTCTGCAACTAATAAGGCTACATTCCAAAGATTTTCAGCCATCTCTCTGATTGGCTCTGGCAAAGGCTCTCTACGATTTTCGGCCCTTGCTATTTCCTCCTTGTAGTCCTCCCTAAACTCCTTCATATACTTAGTGACAGTGGTAAAAGAACATTTGGTAGCCTTCTGTACCAAGTCAACTGTGGGCCTCTTATTTTCACTTAGGATCATGAGGGCTGCCCCATAGATTTTCTCTTTCGCTCCAGCCATAATAGAAGTGTAGTAAATATGTACTACTACACCTTACTACAGATTGCCTGGGCTATGTAGTGAGGTGTAGTCTTTACTTTTTACTACACTTGTACAGGTGCCCTAAAAGCCTATAAGTTTTTCAATTTTAAGACGTGTAGAAGTTCTAAGAAGAATGGGCATAACAGCTTCAGCGGTTGTATTCTGCGTAAAGCCTATAGGTTTCCCACTTTTGCTATCTGCTTTAAATGCGATTAATTCAGGCTCTCCATTTGTATCGCTCGCGCCTAGCCAAGGTGCAGTACGTGTCTTAGCAGTTGCATTCACGCACAAACCTAAAGGTTTCTGGCTTTTGCTGTACTCTATGAATGAAGCCTGATAATTGAGTCTTTAGATAGCAGTAGAATGGAAACTCCTAGGACTATTCTTTCGCTGTAATGATTTGTCTAGGAAGCCATTGAGATAAACCTTGACCTATGTCTCTGCAAGAAGAAATCGATAAAACAAGAAAAGAAATTCGAACAGATGGTTATTTGATGTCTGTTGGGGAATGGATTAGTCTTTACGAAAAAAATGAAATTGATATTCATCCAGAGTTTCAAAGATTCTTTCGTTGGACAGAACATCAAAAATCAACTTTTATAGAATCAATCCTTCTTGGCATACCAATCCCACCAATTTTTGTAAGTCAGAGAGATGATGGTATTTGGGATGTTGTAGATGGTCTCCAGAGGCTATCTACAATATATGAACTTGTTGGTATTTTTAAAGATGCAGAAGACGTACAAAGACCCCCTCTTGCTCTTCAGAAGACAAAGTATTTACCATCATTGGAAGGGAAGAAATGGGATGATCAAGAACACCCAAACAATTCTTTTACCCAAGCACAGCGCTTATTGATTAAGAGGGCAAAAATCGCAGTTAGTATTATTGAAAAAGAAAGTGATGAAATGGCAAAATATGAGCTATTTCAGAGACTTAATACTGGAGGTTCAGCTGCTACACCTCAAGAAGTCAGAAATTGCATTCTTGTGATGTTGAATAGAGATCTACAACACTGGATGCGCGCACTGGCAGATTATGAACCTTTTCAAAACTGTATTGCTTTAACCGATAGGCTCTATATTGAACAATATGATATGGAATTACTATTGCGATTTATTTCTCTATTTGATACCGATAAAAAGGATCTTAAAGGCTTAGGTGATGTCGGGGCTTTCTTGACAGATAAGATGATTGAAATAGCTCAAAACGGGGATATAGACTATGAGTATTTAGAAAGAGCATTCAAAACGACTTTTGATGTTCTCAATGAAGCTATAGGTGATGATAGTTTCAAGAGATATATACCTGATCAAGATAGATTTATGGGTGGATTCCTATTATCTTCCTATGAAGTGGTCGCTCTAGGAATCGGATACCATCATAGAAACTTACCTCCTATTGAAGAAATACCTACTCGCATAAAAAGTGTTTGGTCATCTAAGTCTTACAAGAATTGGTCTGGCGGAGGTACGAACGCTGCAAGACGTTTACCTCGTCTTATCCCTTTTGGTAGAGAAATATTCGCCCCTTCATGAGTCTTCGAACTGCTGAACAATTAAGCGATAGACTTTCGACTGAATTGGCATGGCGGAAAAAGGAACTTTCTGAATTCAAGTCGTTGGTCGAAGCAAAAAGCACTTCACTTCAAAGGCATACTGTCTTAATTCGAAGTGGGATAGTAATTCTTTATGCTCATTGGGAAGGTTTCGTTAAGTCAGCATCAAACTATTATTTAGAGTTTGTTGCTATGCAGAAGCTTCGTTATGAGCAACTTTCTAGTAACTTTTTAGCTTTAGCCATGAAAACTAAGCTTAATGAAGCAAGGGAAACAAATAAAGCATCGTTATATATACCTGTGTGTGATTTTTTTGTTGGCAACCTCCACCAACGATGCTCTTTGCCCTATAAAGATGTTATTTCTACCGGTTCTAATCTTTCATCGGAAATCATGAAGGAAATAACACACATTCTTGGATTGGATTTTTCACCTTACTCTACTAAATCTGTACTGATTGATACCAAGCTTTTAGGAGCACGAAATAGCATTGCACACGGCAATTATGGGTCAATTGATAGAGAAGAATATATAGAACTACATACAGAAGTTATAGGTATGCTTAATGATTTTCGTAACCAGATAGAAGTTGCTGCTATTAATAAAGACTTTATGCGAACTAAAAAAAACTAAATCAATCGCCTTGTTACCTTCAGATTTAATTGAATCAGGAAGGTTTTTTAATTGCTTATTTATCTTAAGTTTTTGCTTACTCTCAGTTTTTATTTCTTGTTTTACTTCGTATTCATTTCTTTTGCGATCGCTCTAGAAACCTTTCACTCAAAAATGGCGATGCTAGACCAGATGGCTCAGATAGTACAAATAAACTATCTTGGCTATGGACTCGCTATGGACGGTGGTTATTCCCTTTCAACCCAATATTGCTTGAAAAGTAAAACGCGTTCCGTAGGTAAATTGCAATCCTGCCCTAGCAAGCTTTATTTGCTTCTTGAGCACACTTCATGAGCTTTAAGCAGACTATATGCCCCAATTAAGCTCAAAGGCGCTAGAGGTCGAAAACAAGGGTTTGAGTTTGTTCTTACAGTCCAGCCTGAGAGGTTAGGTGCCTCTATAGTTTATAAGTACTATCGAATAAGGGCTTTAGGGGAACTGCGATAAACACTTATCGCAGTTTTATCGCAGATATCGCAGATAAAAAATTGAGTCCTAGTGTTTCCAATTAGAAAAACGACTTAGGACTCACGCTAGATATAGAGTTTTGATATGCCAGGAACGAGACTTGAACTCGTGACACGAGGATTTTCAGTCCTCTGCTCTACCAACTGAGCTATCCCGGCGAGGGGCGCTTTGTTTTCGGCGCTTTATTAAATTAACAAATCTATCTAACTGTGGCAAGAGGTAAAGTCAAAAATTTTCGGATAAGCTCCTCAAGGGATTTGTTGAGCGGGTGAGCGAGTCACCTGGAGTTGGAAAGAGCCGCCTGTAGTTTGCCCAAAATTTTGTACTCGGATTGTATAGCGATCGCTCTGGGGAATTGTAACCGCAAGAGCAGCGTTGGTCGTGCCATCTTCAGCATCATCGTTCTCAGCCAGTGTAGAGCCATCGGGTGAAATCACAGCCAGCATGGGGTCGAAGGTTTCTGAAGTCACGGTGATGGTAATTTGCTCTCTCGCCTTACAGGTGATCACATAATCTCTGGCAAAACCCCCTTGCCCTGTAGGAATATCCCGGTTGGAGAGTTGATCCGAGATAGAGCGATTGAACTGCAAGGCTGGCGGTTTATAGAGCTGACTCCGGGCCTCAACGGCAACGGGAGCGAAAGTACTAGCGAGGACTGCCGAGGCCAGGGATAGGATAAATTTATGCCAGCAAGCAGCAGGACGATTCAACACAAAGAAGTTTAGCGATCGCATGAGACAGAGATGAGAGTAAAGAAAAAGCAACGAGTTAACCTAAGTAAGCTTGCTTGACGCGATCATCTTGCAGCAGGTCTTGAGCAGGTCCGATGAGGGTGATTTGGCCTGCTTCTAACACATAGCCGCGATCGGCAGCTTGCAGGGCGAGGTGGGCGTTTTGCTCCACGAGCAGAATTGTGACACCAGTATTACGCAGATTCTTGATGATATTGAAGATTTCCCGCACGATCGCCGGGGCTAAGCCCAAACTGGGTTCATCTAACAGTAATAACTTGGGGCGGCTCATCAAAGCGCGGGCGATCGCTAGCATTTGTTGCTCCCCACCACTGAGGGTGCCTGCGAGTTGGTAGCGCCGTTCTGCCAAGCGGGGAAAGAGCTGAAATTGCTGCTCGATGTCTTGCTTGACGGCAGCGGCATGGGAGCGGACATAAGCCCCTAGCTCCAAGTTGTCGAGAATAGTTTGCTTGGCTAAAACTCGGCGGCCTTCGGGGGAGTGAGCCATGCCTAGGGCCACTACTTCATGCGCTTTACGACGGGTAATGTCGCGTCCAGCGTAGACAATTTGGCCGTGGCGTGGATTCAAGATGCGAGAGATGGTGCGGAGTGTGGTAGTTTTGCCCGCACCGTTCGCGCCGATCAGCGTCACTACTTCGCCCTGATTCACCACTAAGTTGATTTCTTGCAGGGCTTGAATGCCGCCATAGTTGACGCTGAGACCGCGCACCTCTAGCAGGGGCAAGTCAGTTGCAGGATGCCTTAGCGGTTCCATTTGCTCTTGGGTTGTACTCATACATCGCCCCCTAAGTAAGCTTCGATCACAGCAGGGTTAACTTTCACCTCAGCAGGCTGACCGAGGGCAATCAGTTTGCCAAAATTGAGTACTGCAATGCGATCGCACAGCCCCATCACCAAGGGCACGTGATGTTCGATCAGCAGTACCGTCAAGTTAAATTGGGTGCGAATATCGCGGATAAACTCACTCAATTGTTGTTTTTCGTTGGGGTTCATGCCTGCCGCAGGTTCATCCAGGAGCAGAACTTGCGGTTCCAAGGCTAAGGCCCGGGCAATTTCCAGGCGGCGTTGGTCTCCGTAGGGAAAGTTGCAAGCTTTTTCCGTAGCGCGATCGCTCAACCCTACCAGTTTGAGGAGTTCTAAAGATTTTGCTTGGGTTTGGCGTTCCTCTTGGGGAGCAGGCGGCAAGCCAAACACACCCGTAAACAGGCCACTTTTGGTATGAATGTGCTGCGCGATCATGACGTTTTCTAGCGCCGACAAGTCAGCAAACAGACGAATATTCTGGAACGTTCGAGCAATGCCCTTGGCCGCAATTCGGTGCGGTCGTTGCCGTGAGATGTCAGCACCTTGATGGAGCAACTGGCCGCTAGAGGGGGGAATCAGCCCCGTGATCAAGTTGAATAAGGTGGTTTTGCCTGCGCCATTTGGACCAATCAAGCCAAAGATCTCACCCGGATGAACGGTAAAAGAAACTGTATCTACCGCACACAGCCCTCCAAAACGGCGAGTCAACGCCTTGGCTTCCAAGAGAGGCTGACGCGGTACAGCAGAGCTACTTTCCAGAACAGGCGATTCGGTCATGGGTGCAGGCTAAGATTGGAGAAACTGGTATAGACGCACTCTAAATCATTTATGGTGGTGCTGGAAATGGCAGGTTGAACAGGGCTGCGATCGCCCTAACGCCTGCATAAAATCACTTCCGCGCTCCCGTTGGCATCATCTTTTTAGTGCGATCGCGCCGTTTGAACAAATCGGGTGTGACTAAACCCTGAGGAAAAAAGATCGTGCCGATGACGATCAGCAAGCCGAAGATAATCAAGCGACCGTCTCGCAAGAAGCTAGCCAACCAGAGCGGGAGATTCGGTGTATCCGCGATCGCCCGCAGCACTTCCGGTAAAGCGGTGAAGACCATGCCCCCTAAGACAGGCCCAGCCACGGTTCTAGAACCACCAATCAAGACAAACGTGAGATAAATAATGCTGGCATCAAAGGTGCCTTGCCGAGCATTCCAGGTATTGATGAAGTGGGCACTCACCGCGCCGACGACCCCTGCGAGAATGGCTCCCAGCGTAAAGGCTAAGACTTTGTAGTATGTGGGATTAATCCCCATCGCATCGGCTGCGAGTTCATCTTCCCGGATGGCAATTAGAGCGCGACCAATGCGGATGTTCTCCAGACGGTAGACAAAGAACATACTCAGGAGCAGCAGCGGCACCACAATCCACAGATATCCCAGTGGGGTCTGAAACGGTTGCGGGATGCCAAAGATCCCGACTGCACCTCCGGTAATTTCTAGGTTGAGAGCAAGGACACGCAAAATTTCTACGAAGGCAATGGTAGCGATCGCCAGATAGATGCCGCGTAACCGTAGAGCTGGCACACCAACCAAGACTCCGAGCGCTCCAGACACCGCTCCCGCAATCACCATTTCTAGTAACAACAACGGGATAGAAAAGGTAGCACCCGTAGAAGGGAACACCTTGGTAGACAAGATCGCCGCAATATATCCCCCTAAAGCATAGAACCCAGGACTGGCAAGAGATAGCTGCCCTGCCATTAGTGGTAAATAGAGAGACAGCCCCAACATCGCCCCCAGCAACATAGAGACAATCAGGAAGCCGTAGGTTGCCAGAAAGTCAGAACCATAATTAGACATGATTAAACCTTTTGCACGAAGGTACGACCCAACAGACCTTGCGGTCGCACCAATAGCATCAGAAATAGAATGCCAAAGGCGGCTGCATCTTTGTAAGCCGAGTAGTCAGAGGGGACAAACGCTTCCACTAAGCCAATAACTACCCCCCCTAACACAGCTCCAGGGATACTGCCTAATCCACCCAGCACAATCACTGCTAATCCTTTGAGGCCAAAGCCAATACCAAAGTAAGGCCCCGCAATCCCGACGCTAGAGCCAACTAACGTTCCTGCCAAACCACCTAGAAAGCTACTGACGAAAAAGGTCAAGACAATAAAGCGATCGGTATTGATGCCGAGCAGACTGGCAGTTGTGGGGTCTTCTGCCACAGCTTTCATCGCTTTGCCGAACTTAGTGCGGTTAATCAAAAAGGTTAAAATCCCCAAGATCACCACAGAAACAGCAAAAATGATCACCTGTACGGTGCGAATCATGATCGGTTGGGCGACAGTGCCAAAGTTAATGGCTGCTGGCAAATCGCCATAGGTATTATTGGGGAAGGTATAAATCTCTGCCCCCACTAGATACTGAATCAAGTTCACAATCACCACTGCCACACCCAAGCTGGAAACCACGGTGAGTAGCGGATCAGCGCGGCGTTGGCGCAACGGTTGAAAGGCAATTCGCTCGACAGCTACACCGACCAAACCTGCTAAACCACTGCCCAATACCAAGGCTAAAGCAAACGGCAGTTGCACCGGGAGAGAGGCATTCGCTAGCAAGCCGTTAAAACCAAACGCTCCGCCCATGAGCGTGTAGGTGAAGTAAGCTCCGAGGGTGAAAATAGCACCGTGGGCAAAGTTAATAATGCCTAAGATCGAGAAGACCAGGGTATAGCCCAAAGCAAAAATGGCATAAACACTGCCGATCGATAAGCCATTCAAGAACTGCTGAAAAAACAGAGTAAAACTCATCAATTTCTCTGCGAGCTAAGCCTACTTGAGAAACACAAACTTGCCACTATCACGATCGCCTTCCATTTTGATTTGGGCGACATAGAACTCCTTCTGCACCACTTCACCCTCTGGAGTGAACGCAATCTCGCCTAAGGGAGTCGCATATTGCCCCCGCAAAATCTCCTGATTTAACGCCGTCCGCAGCTCAGCGATCGCTCCTGGATTGGGTTTAGCTTTGTCTCCCATTTTTTGTAAGGCTTCGACAAAAACCTGCACTCCTGCGAAAGCTTGAGCGCTGAATTGAGGTGGCTCCTTCTTGTATTGAGCTTGATAAGCCTTGCGGAAAGCTGCATTCACTTCACCAGGATGCTCTGGGCTATACGCTTGAGCAATTAAAATGCCATCACAGAGCGCCTTGCAAACCGGAAAGATATTAGAGGTGTTCAGGCCATTGCCGCCAATAATTGCACCTTTGTAACCTAGTTCCCGCAGCTGCCGCACCAAGTTACCGCCATCGGCAGCCAACCCAGAAATAATTACCAATTCCGGTTTGAGATTGAGTGTATTTGTGACTTGGGTTTGAAAGTCGGTGTCTGTTGTTTGAAACTTCTGGACTGTAATCAGATCGAGGTTTTGGTCTTTTACCGTCTGCTGAAAGGTTTCAGTTTCCGATTTACTAAAGGCATCGTTTTGAGCGTAAAAAACCGCTACTTTCTTGATGCCAGGATTCAGTTTTAGCGCCGCTTTGACTGCGTTTGGAGCTACCACCGCCACCGGAGCGGAAACTCTGGCAACGTAGTCTCCAATCTGCGGCACACCTTTCGCAGTATTAGAAGGGCCAAGGACAGGAACCTTCGCTCGGTCTGCGACTGGATCGGCTCCAAAGGCTTGCTGAGACAAAGTTGGCCCAACAATGCCGACTACTTTGTCTCTAGTAATCAAAGTTTGAAACGCATTAATCGCTCCTGCTTCATCTCCAGCGGTGTCCTGAAACACGAGTTTGATTGGGGTGCCGTTGATACCACCTTTTTCATTGAAATATTTCTCGGCAATCTTGGCTCCTGCCACTTGCTCTTGCCCTAACAAAGCCACGTTGCTAGTTTGGGCTACGGCAATGCCAATGGAAATCGGTGTACCTGTACTGGATGTGGTGGTATTAGTTGTATTGTTGGTGGCTGTGTTGTTGGAATTGGGACTACAAGCTCCCAGAAATAAAGCTCCAGTAACTAATAGAGAAGATGTATAAGCGGAAAACTTTTTCATGGCTGGACGGCGTGGGAATTTAGCGCTGATGCAAGAGCCAGTTGGGTAAATTGCTTAATTGCAGGCTCAGTATGGACCCAAAGGGTTGGTAATTTCTTTATCATCCCATGAGCGTGTGATCAAGCGGTATCGACCTAGATGCTCGACGAAAACCTCACCACATCCTACTCTGCCAACCGAAACTTGCTTGACTCTGCATTCGCGATCGCCCAGGTGCAGCCGCTTAAATTAATCTGAAAAGAATTAGAATTATTTTTATAAATTAAACCGTGCTTGGTAAAATCTTTGAAATTATCAATTACTTATTAGTTAAGGATTAATTTTAGACAGTGATTCAGAAGAATTTCAACGCTAAAGTCTAGCTGAGGTCTAGATGAATATTTCGGAACAACTCAGCCATCAACGAGTTAAACATATCGTCAATAGTTATCAATTGCATCTTGAGCCAAGCGACTTAATTGATGACTTTGAAGATTACTTAGCAGATCTCCTACGAGTTTATCCAGCCGCTCTGATTGAATTAGCGCTGGTGGAGACGTTAGTAGACAATTGGTTAACTGTCCCTCTCGTTAGAGGATTTCAATTCCTATTGCAGGCGCATCAGAAGCTTAAGACTTGGGAACAACAGCCCATTGTGAGCACGATTACACCAGAGCAATTTCAACAAATTGCTGGCCTAGATCCTAGCCCAATCTTTGGCCCCACTCGGCCCACACGGATGCAACCTACTGTACATCCTTCTTAAAGCACCTTAAATTCACAAATCTCATACGCGGCTTAGTATTGCGCCTGAGCGATCGCGATGATGCCACAAACCTTAATTCCTTGCGATCGCAGGATTTGGGCGGCTGACTGTACTGTTGCTCCAGTCGTGTAAATGTCATCGAGTAGCAACACCGGGCGATCGCGCGTGCCTCGCCATACAGATTGATTCAGCGCAAAAGCCGCTGCCAAGTTCTGCTCTCGAGCGACTTGGGACAAACCAAATTGAGCTTCTGTGGCTCGAATTCGCACTAAACCTTGCCGCTGCAAGGGCAAACCTGTTTGCTCACAAAAGCTCTGGGCTAAGAGTTCGGCTTGGTTATACCCACGTTGTTTTAGTTTGGCGGTGTGGAGTGGAATGGGCACCACGATGGGTAAGGGTGCCGCCGAGGTTGGATGAACGAGATGTTTTGGCCCTTGCTTGAGCCAAGCTTGCCCTAACCATTGCCCTAGAGGCTGCGCGACTTGGGGTTGGTAGTCATACTTCAAGCCCGCTAGCACCCGTTTGAGCGTGCCGCCATATTTGCCCCAAGCAAACACCGGGAGTTGCCCCTGCCACTGCGCCGCTGGAGCTGGCAAAGCAGAGCGTTGGAGCTGGCGATCGCAGTCGAGGCAAAAGGTGGCGGCAGTCGATCGCTGACACAACGGGCAAGGAGACTCCAGGAGTACATTCAGCCAAGCTTTCAACGGATGAGTCCAGTGGCGCATCAACAAACCCAGTGCAGTTATGGAGTAGATCAGTTTGTTCAGTTCTCTCTAGCCAGTTTGCTCTGTTCAGTTCGTAGAGAAACCTTGCTTCCTTAGACTACACAGCTCGTCTCAAGATCTATCTGTAGACAGAGCGGGATCAAGTGGAAAAGGTTCTTGGAGTCGTTGCTGAATTTAGCTCAATCAGTCTTGATAGAAAGGCTATGTCCTTAAACCCAGAATTGGGTTTTGGGCACCCTGCTCTGTGCTGGGTATGCAGGTCTGTTGACGCTGATCTATTTGATTGATCTATTTAGAGTGAAGGCTGGTTGATGACGGTGAGGTACACGGCTCTACAACATTACGGTATCGCTGTATTTACAGTGGCGATCGCCTTGGTCCTCACCTGCTTACTGCAACCCTTACTGAGTCATACCCCAGCCCTACTATTTTTTATTGCGATTGTTATCAACACTTGGTACAGCGGTGTAGGCCCAGGGTTTGCGGCTGGTTTTCTCTCAGCCTTGGCCTTTGAGTTTTTCATCAATCTCCCCTTGTTCCAGTTCAACTTTACTGAAACAGATCTGCTGCGCCTTGGTGCTGGGATTGCCGCAGTGGTGGTGACAAACTTGCTCCACCACAGGCTTTGGGTGGCAAAGCGACAAGCTCATTTGCGAGGTCTGAAGCTCTGGGAAAGCCGAGAACAACTCAGTTTGGCGATCGAAGCCGCCCAAATGGGCAATTGGGATTGGGACATCCGTACAGGTAAAGTTAGCTGGTCACGCCAACAAGAGCGATTATTTGGCCTGCCCGAGGACTCCTTTCCGGGTACCGTGAGCGCCTTTTTAGCTTGTGTGCACCCAGACGATCGCGATCGCCTCGCCCAATCTTTTAAGGTAGCGCAAGCCTCTAGAGCCGACTATAGCGAAGAGTTTCGGATTATTTGGCCCGATGGCACGCTGCATTGGATCGTCAGTCGGGGGCGGTTTCTGCAAAATGAGATTAGTCAACCGATCCGAATGTTCGGGACCGTTCTAGATATTACCGAACGTAAGCAAGCAGAGGAGGTGCTGCGCCAATCTCACGACGAATTGGAACGGTTGGTGGAAGAACGCACTTTAGCGCTCACCCAAGCCAATGTGATTTTGCACCAGGAGATTGCAGAACGCCAGCAGGCCCAGGAAGCTTTGTATCGGCGAGAGCAAGAATCGAAAGCCCTCTTGGATAACACCCCGGATGTAATTATTCGCTGCGATCGCGCCTTTCGCTATGTCTATGTCAATCCAGCCGTAGAGCGCATCACCGGATTCCCTGCCGCTTTCTTCTTGGGCCACACGAGTCAAGAACATGGTTTGCCAGAGTCATTCTGTCAAGCTTGGGACAGCAGCATGGAGCAAATGTTTGCCACAGGAAAAGAGCAGACAGTGGAATTTAAAGCTCCTAGCCTGCAAGGATGGCGCACTTATCAATCACGGGTGGTACCCGAGTTGGATGCTGAAGGAAACGTTCAATATGCCTTGATCGTCAGCCGCGACATCACCGCCCTCAAGCAAGCGGAAGCCGAACGGGTGCAGTTGATCCAAGCCCAAGCTGCACGGGCGGAAGCGGAAGCCGCCCAACAACGCGCCGCTTTTTTAGCTCAAGTGAGTGCTCAACTCGCGACTTCCTTGGAGTCTGAAATGGCCTTGCAAGCGCTCGCTCAGGTTATCGTGCCCAACTTGGCAGACTACTGCCTGATTTATGTCCGAGATGAAAGTTCAGACCTAATTCGTCGCGTGGCTGCGGCTCATGTTGATCCGACGCAGACAGAGCAATTACTAGCCTTCAATCAAAACTATCCTCTGCATCTGCAAGCCCAGGTGCCCGTAGCTGAGGCGATCCGGACCGGAAAAGCGTTTTGTCAGGCGGAGATAGCGGAGACATTTTTCCGGGAATTTCCCACCAGTTCTGGCCATATCACTGCGATCGAAAATTTGGCCACGCGGTCTTTTACGATTCAGCCGCTCCGGGGTAGCGATCGCATTTTGGGCGCTATTTTGCTGGCTACGACTGTCTCCGATCGGCGATATGGACCCGACGAAAGAGTGTTGGTGGAAGAAGTCGCGCACCGAGCTGCGATCGCGCTGGACAACGTGCGGTTATACCAGAAAGCGCAGCAAGCCAGAGCCGCGAGTGAAGCTGCCCGCCGCACCGCCGAAGCCGCCAATCGCATGAAAGATGAGTTTTTGGCTACCCTGTCCCACGAACTTCGCACTCCCCTCAATTCGATTTTGGGCTGGTCTCGCTTACTCACGCAGCGTCAGATGGATGCCGCTACCACCACACGCGCCTTAGAAACCATTGAGCGCAACGCTAAGTTGCAAGCCCAACTCATAGAAGACATTCTGGATGTTTCGCGGATTATTCGGGGCCAGCTGCGGCTTAATCTCTGCCCTACCGATTTAGTGACAGTGATTCAAGCGGCGATCGATGCGGCGCGCCCAGCGGCTGAAGCTAAGTCACTCCAAGTCACCTGTGCTTGTACTTCTCCCCGGTATCGAGTAACGGTTGATCCAGACCGGATTCAGCAAGTGGTATGGAATTTGCTCTCCAATGCCGTCAAGTTTACGCCGTCTGGAGGGCGAGTCGAGGTGCAGATGGAGCAAGTCCAAGCGCTGGGCAACTCCAACCTAGATTGCAATGGATCCCTGGGTGAGGCTCAAGTAGAAATTCGGGTCAGTGATACAGGCTTAGGCGTGGCACCGGAATTTCTGCCCCATGTCTTTGAGCGCTTCCGCCAAGCTGACAGCACCACGACGCGATCGCAAGGCGGGTTAGGGCTTGGTTTGGCGATCGTGCGTCACTTAGTTGAGTTGCATGGAGGCACAGTCCAAGCCACAAGTCCGGGGGAAGGGCAAGGCGCTACTTTTAGCGTGCGGCTCCCGCTGGTTACCAGGCCAGAACCCACTCAAATACCCAGTGCTCAGGAGTTGGGTGCCGTGGCTACAGACCCAGGGCCAACCCTAGAGGGGATGCAGGTTTTGTTGGTGGATGATGAAGTAGATATTAGAGAGTTATTCACGGTTGTTTTAGAAGCCCAAGGCGCTAAAGTCACTGCCGTGGCTGCGGTCGCGGAAGCCCTGGCTGTACTGCAACATTGCCAACCCGATGTGCTCGTCAGTGATATTGCGATGCCAGAGCGGGACGGCCATGAGTTGATTCAACAGGTGCGGGCCGATGCCAGGATTTGTCATATTCCGGCGATCGCCTTAACAGCCTACGCTGGTGAAGCAGAACAACAACGCTCTCTCACGGCTGGATTTCAGGTGCATTTGTCCAAGCCTGTAGAACCGATAGCCCTGACTCACGCGATCGCAACCTTAGTGAAATCTAGTCCTAAGGTCAGCCTCTGACAGTAACCTATGTCCAAGATTTTGCATCGTCGCCTCACGCTCTACTTCGCTTTTGGCCTTGCTGTTTTGGCGATCAATGTGGGAGTGTCGTACTACCATATCCTGCAACTGATCCGAAACAATGCCTCGGTCACTCATTCCCAAGAAGTGATTATCACCTTGGAGAGAATGCTTTCGACCTTGAAAGATGCCGAAACTGGACAACGAGGCTATCTCTTGACCGGGGCAACCCGCTATTTGCAGCCTTATAACAGTGCGATCGCTCAAATAAATCAGCGAGTGGAGCAGTTGCAATCCTTGACTAGGGACAACGCGAACCAGCAAGGTCGCCTCGCCTTCTTAAAACCTGTAATCAACCAGAAGTTAAGCGAACTCGACCAAACGATTCAATTGGGCCAGCAGAACGAGCTAGAGGCGGCTCGGCGGATTGTGTTGTCCAATCGAGGCAAACAACTGATGGATCAAATCCGCCTCACCGTTGCTGATATGCAGCAGGAGGAAGCAGACCTGTTAGCGCTGCGATCGCAGCAGTCCCGCGACAGCATCCGCCAAACCACGCTCGCCCTATCGCTAATTGCCATTCTGACCTTGCTGCTACTGGTAGGGTTTTATGCACTCATCACTCGTGACCTAACACGGCGCAAACGTGCAGAAGCCGCCCTGCAACGCTCGGCTCAACGCTTATCCATCCTGCATGATATTGATCGTGCCATCCTAGAAGCACACTCATCGCTAGAAATTGCTCAATCGGCGATCGCTCGTCTGTGCTATCTAGTACCTTGCCGACAAGCCTTGCTGTTGCGCTACGACTTTGAAGCTGGCGAAGCGCAGGTTTTAGGGAATAGCAGCAACGGAAAAGTTTCTCGGTTGGCAGTTGGCACCCGCCTACCCCTGGCATCCGTTTTACCTAATATCGAGCCATCTTCACCCTTGACTTTATCTAATCCGCCTCATGCCGTTGAGGCGCTAGAAGCAACTTGCCCTACCAATCTCTTGCCTGAGCCTACAGACGAACATGAAACCTGTTTGACGTTGCGGCTCAAAAGCGAAAGTACCTTGGTGGGAGAGCTGAGGTTGCTGGGCGCTCATGTGGCCACACTAACCCCTGAGCAGCGAGAAATCAGTCAGGAAGTCGCCAATCAACTGGCGATCGCGCTGGAGCAAGCCCAATTGCGAGAACAACTCCAGCAAAATGCCACGGAGCTAGAGAATCGGGTTTTAGAGCGCACCGCCCAACTCCAAGCAGCCAACACCGAGTTAGAGGCGTTTGGGTACTCGGTTTCTCATGACCTACGGGCACCCCTGAGAGCCATGCAAGGGTTTACACAAGCCTTGCTGGAAGATTATCAGGAAGCTCTAGATGAAGTTGGCCAGGACTACGCGCATCGCATCAGCAAAGCCGCTCAACGCATGGACACGTTGATTGAAGATTTGCTGGCGTACAGTCGCTTGAGCCGCGCTGAGTTGCAGCTACAACCGATCGATTTAACTGCTTTAGTCAGTGAGATTTTGGCGCAGCTAGACTTAGAAATTCGGCAACGCCACGCCCAAATTACGGTTGTGCCTCCGCTCCTCAGCGTCATGGGTCATCGCGTTACCCTGGTGCAAGTCCTGACCAACTTGCTGATGAATGCACTGAAGTTTGTGGGGGCGGGAGTGCAACCCCAAATTAAAGTTTGGGCGGAGACGCAACCGGATGGCGTGCGGCTGTGGGTGCAAGATAACGGCATCAGCATCGCTCCGCAACATCAAGAACGCATTTTTCGGGTTTTTGAGCGTTTGCACGGCACCGAAGCATATCCTGGCACTGGCATTGGTTTAGCGATTGTGCGTAAGGGGGTAGAACGCATGGGTGGTCGGGTCGGAGTTGAGTCTTGCCCTACCCAAGGCAGTCAGTTTTGGCTAGAGTTACCACAAGCCCAGAGCTAGACCAAGCTAGAGTTACAAGAGACAGAGACGGAGAGAGCGATATGATTTCAAGCACGTCAGGATCAGTTTTATTGGTGGAAGATGATCCAAATGACGTTTTACTCATTCAACGAGCCTTTACTAAAGCGAACCTCCCGGCTCCGATGCAGGTGCTAGACAATGGCGAAGCCGCTGTACTGTATTTGTCTGGCCAAGACCCTTATCGCGATCGCCATCAGCATCCCTTACCCAGTCTCGTGTTGCTCGACTTAAAACTTCCCCGCCGTTCTGGGCATGAAGTGCTAGCGTGGTTACGACAACAGCCTGAGCTAAAGCGTCTCCCCGTGATCGTGCTCACCTCCTCCCAAGAAATGGGCGATGTGAATCGGGCCTACGATTTGGGTGCAAATTCTTACTTGGTCAAGCCAGTGGCCTTCAACGCTTTATTAGACATTGTGAAAACGCTCGATCTCTATTGGATGAATCTCAATCAAGCTCCCACGCTGGCCCACGATTGAGCCTTGATGCCATCCCAGATGCGGTTTAGGATGCAAGTTAAAGCGATCGCGGCAATTGTATCCAGACCCGACTTGCAGTAACTTTTCTCTGGCGCAGCTTGAAGTGGATGTTCAGTTGGCAATCCTATGACAAGGATTTTGATTATCGATGACAACCCTGATGATCGCCTCCTGGTAAAGCGGGAGTTGCACCGGGAGTTCCAGGACGTAGAGCTTCAGGAAGTTGCTACTGCGGCGCAATTTACCCAAGCTCTGGCTACAGATACGTTTGACTTAGTCGTCACTGACTATCAGCTAGGTTGGAACAATGGGGTGGCGATCGCCCAAGCTATTAAAGCCCGTTATCCCGACTGTCCGGTGATTATGTTCACCAACAGCGGTAACGAAGAAGTGGCGGTAGCAGCGATGAAGGCTGGGGTAGAAGACTACATCCTCAAGTCTCCCAAACACACCTTTCGCTTAGCGATCGCCGTCCGCTCTGCTCTAGAACATGCGATCGAGCGACGCAAATCAGCTCAGTTACAACAACAACTCCAATCTTTGCTGGTGCGGCTGAATGTGGGTGTGTTTCGAGCGAGTGCAGATGGACATTTGCTAGAGAGCAATAGCGCCTTTCAAAAAATCCTGAAACTACCGCAGACTACCGCAGACCTAACGCTGAATTGGCAAGAACTGTTTTGCCATAATGACGACTACTTAGAATTTCAACAATGGTTACAAGCCAGTAGCCGCTACTACGAGCGCGAAGTGCAGCTCTGTAGCCAGGGTAGTCGCATTTGGGCTTTGCTCAGCGCCACCTTGAGCCAATCAGCTGATGGTAAAACTTTTATTGATGGCTTGTTAGAAGACATTACTCCCTACAAACAAGCCGCGATCGTTTTAGAAGAAACGAATCAAACCTTACAAGCGCTGATCCAAGCCTCTCCGCTCGGCATTACCATGCTGGACCCCGAAGGCCGCGTCCAGCTTTGGAACCCTGCCGCTGAAAAGATTTTTGGTTGGTCTGCGTCAGAAGTGCTGGATCAACCTCTCCCTAGTATTCCTGTCGATAAACAGGCAGAATTTTTACAAAATTTACAGACGACTTTAGCGGGCCAACTGCTCAGCGGATTTGAAACTTATCGCCAGCGCAAAGATGGAACATCGATCTTTATTGACTTATGGACGGCGGTGCTACGAGACGACAAGGGGCAGCCCAACAGCGTTGTGTCGCTGATGTCAGATGTATCCGAGCGTAAGCGTGCCGAGGTGGAGCGGCTGAAGCTGCTAGAGCGAGAACAAACGGCTCGAGCGGCGGCGGAAGCTGCGGAACAGCGATTTCGCGATTTGGTGAATGGACTCGACGCGATCGTGTGGGAAGCCGAAGCTAAAACTTGGCAGTTTACTTTTGTCAGCCAGCAAGCAGAAACGATGCTGGGCTACCCCATCGATCGCTGGCTGGAAGACGCAACTTTCTGGCCCAGCTTAATTCATCCAGACGATCGCGATCGCGTCTGCCAGATCTGCCAAACAGCGGCGACTACCTGCCAAAACCAAGATTTTGAGTATCGGGCGATCGCGGCGGATGGTCGAGTGATTTGGTTACGGGACATTGTTTACGTCGTCACTGATGCGTCCGGTCAAGCTCAGCAACTCCGGGGCGTGATGGTAGAAACCACCGAGCGCAGGCGGGCGGTGAGCGCTTTGCAGTTTTTGGCCGAAGCCAGCACTGTATTAGTGTCTTCGCTCGACTACGAAGCCACGCTTACCAGTATGGCGCAGCTCACCATTCCTACCTTGGCCGACTTCTGTACCATTGATATGGTGGAGGAGGGAGAAACGCTGCGGCGCTTAGCGATCGCTCACAGAGACCCGGCGCAAGCTCAAATGATGCAAGAACAATTGCAGCAGTACCCGCCCAATCTGACCAAGCCGCACCCTGCTTTCACTGCTTTACGCACTGGTAAGTCTGTGCTGATTCCGGAAATTTCCCCTGGGTTTTTGGCTGAAATTGCCCAGGATGCCCAGCATTTAGCTGTGTTACAGCGCTTAGCAGGCCGCTCTCTCATGTGCGTGCCTCTCGTAGCCCGCGAAAGAGTGTTGGGGGTTATTTCCCTAATTCGAGTGGGCTCCACGCGACCCTACCAATCAGCCGACTTGGACTTAGCAGAAGATTTAGCCCGTCGGGCGAGCGCCGCTGTAGACAATGCCCAACTTTACCAGGCAACCCAAACGGCTAATCGCATGAAGGACGAATTTCTCGCCATCGTGTCTCACGAGTTGCGATCGCCCCTCAATGCCATTCTGGGCTGGTCCCGCCTGTTGCGAAATCGCAATTTTGATCCTGCTACCACCGAGCGCGCCCTAGAAACCATTGAGCGCAATGCCAAGCTGCAAACCCAATTAATTGAAGACTTGCTCGATGTCTCCCGAGTGATGCGGGGCCAGATAAAGCTGCAAATGCGGCAACTCGACTTGGTGCCAGTGGTTGAAGCGGCCTTCGACGCTGCCCGCCCTTTACTCGAAGCCAAGTCGATGCAACTGCAACTCATTTTTGACCAACCCAATAGCTTCATCTTGGGTGATAGCGATCGCTTGCAGCAGGTAATTTGGAATTTGCTGTCCAATGCGATCAAGTTCACGCCTCCAGCAGGGCACATCACGATGCATCTGCGTCACTGCGAAACCACCGTAGAAATTGAAATCGCTGATACGGGGCAAGGCATTAGCCCCATGTTTCTCCCCCATGTCTTTGACCATTTTCGCCAAGCCGACAGTACAACAACTCGCTCTTTCGGTGGTTTGGGGCTAGGACTCGCGATCGTGCGGCATTTAGTCGAGCTACATGGGGGCCAAGTGAAAGCAGCCAGCCCAGGTATAGGCCAAGGCGCTACTTTTACCGTCCGCTTACCTCGTAGCTTGGGTCCTATCCCAGAGACTGTTCTACCTTCAGTCACATTGGCAGAACCCGCCACAACCTTCCCATCTACGTCCAATCTGAATAACTTACGCATTTTGGTGGTGGACGACGATGCTGATACCAGAGAATTTTTGATGACTGCTTTAATGCAGCAAGGGGCTGAGGTAAAAGCCGTTGGCTCCAGCCCAGCGGCCTTAGCCATGCGGCAACAGTGGCAACCTCAAGTGTTAGTCAGCGACATTGGCATGCCTGGTGAAGATGGCTACGTTTTAATCCGACAGTGGCGCGCGGCAGAAGCAACCCAAGGTCGCAATATCCCAGCGATCGCCTTGACTGCCTATGCCCAAGCAGAAGATCGCCAACAAGCTCTAGCCGCCGGATTTCAGCACCACTTATCCAAGCCTGTAAACTTGGCCGAGTTAATTAATTTGATTGTTAGCTTAGTCAGCTAACTGAATGAGTCGGCTAAGTCGGTTAAATAGCAGTCAGGTCTTTAATCATTGCAAGGAAGATCCAGGGAAAGACAGCCACTAGATTAAGATTGAAAGATTATTTTCAGACCAGCGCTGCCTGTGCCTAGCCTGTACTGGTTGAATCAAATTCAACACACGAATCCTTTGTGGTTTGGAAATCAAGCCTTTTATCTCGGTCATCTGCTTCAGAGTGGCTACCCTGTGCTATCCGGTTTAGTGGTACCAGCCCAAACCTTTCAAGAATTTATCGAATCTATTCAGTGGCGAGAGCCTTTTGCTGATCTTCCGAGTTCTTCATTGCATCTGAACGTCGATCATCCTCAACAATTGCAGGCGATCGCCCAGCACATCCGTCATGAGATTACGAACACTCCATTACCAGAGCTGTGGCTAGAAAACTTAAGCGAAGCGGCCTCCCAACTGCAAGCCACTACCCTGATTTTGCAACCTTCACTGGCCCTGAAGCCACCCGCCGATAATCTCTTGGCCCTAGAAGCTGCCGAGATCTTTGAGCCGCAAATTTGCTCTGCTAAACCAGAAGCCTTAGCGGTCGGGTTAAAAAAAGTTTGGGCTGAGTTGTTTCGAGCCAAAAGTTTGCTGTACTGGCAGCGAGCCGAAATTCCTTTAGAGCAAATTTGCTTAGCCGTGTTAATTCACCCAGTCTTGCCCGCGATCGCCGCAGGAGTGGTGAAGGTTGAGGATAATCTTGTTGCGATTCAGTCTACTTGGGGCCTAGAAACCGCGATCGCCTGGGGTGAAGTGACTCCAGACTCTTACGAGGTAGATGCGCTCCAAGGCATTGTGCAAGCTCAAACCTTGGGCAGCAAAACCTGCGCCCATACCTTGCCCCAAGCCCCCGATTTCTTACCGTTTTTAAAGGACATTAGCCAGCCTGCCTTTCAACATCCCGATGGCTGCTTACAGGTTCACCTACTCACAGAAGCGCAGCAAAACCGATACGCCCTGCCTCCAGCCACGCTGCAACAACTGATTCGGATCGCGCAACAACTCAAAGCTGACTTTAGCGCTACCTTCACCTTCAAGTGGATGTGGATGCAGGCAGATATGGAGTCCCCCCCGGAGCTGTATCTCACCCAAGTTAACTTACCAATTTCAGAACTTCAGCAACCAGACCAGATCGCTCCATCATGGCTGCGGAAGACTGTACCGACAGAACCCCAGTTGATTCTCAAAGGATTGGCGGCGGCTAGTGGTCAAGCGATCGCCGAAGCAGTCGTGATTACTGATGCCCACTTACCTGAGCACATCCCACCCGGTCGAATTTTAGTCACCACCACGCTCACACCAGATTGGTTTTCATGCTTGCAGCAAGCCGCTGGTTTGGTGGCTGAGCAAGGCGGCATGACCAGTCACGGCGCTATTTTGGCGCGGGAGTTAGGATTACCGGCAATTGTGGGTGCGGCGCAGGCGACTCGCATTATTCAAGCAGGAGAAACAGTGCTATTGGATGGCACGCAGGGAGAGATTTATCGGATTGCCGATTTCCGAACCACTCATTACCAACGACAACCGCCCCTGACTCAGCCTAAGCCAAAAAACACGCTGCCTGGCGATGCTGACTCGATCAATCGCTCTGGTCAAGATAACCCTGGTTCGTCTCCCGCTCCTCGCTGGAGCGATCGCCCCCTACCCGCGATCGCTACGCAACTGTTGGTCAACCTGAGCCAACTTCGTTTCATCGACCAAGTTAAAACTTTGCCCGTAGATGGCATTGGGTTAATTCGCTCAGAACTGATGCTGTTAGAGGTTCTAGAACACCAACATCCCAATCTATGGTTGCAGCAGGGACGGCAGCAAGAGTTTGTAGATCGAATTGCTAGTCAGGTGAGCCAGTTTGCGAAAGCCTTCGCTCCGCGTCCAGTGTTTTACCGGGCACTCGATTTGCGCTCTCACGAATTCCAAGCGCTAGAAGGCGGCAGATTGCTACCCGTCGAAACCAACCCCATGTTGGGACTGCGGGGCACATTTAGCTATCTTCTCGACTCCGCCTTATTCGAGCTAGAACTCATAGCCCTTGCGGAGGTGCAACAAGCGGGTTACAGCAACGTGCATTTATTACTGCCTTTTGTCCGCACAGTAGAAGAGTTTAGCTTTTGTCGGCAGCGGGTAGAGCAAGCTGGGTTGACGCAGCAAGCAGAGTTTCAACTTTGGATCATGGCAGAGGTGCCGTCGGTACTGTTTTTGCTGCCAGATTATGTGAAAGCTGGGGTCCAAGGCATTTCGATTGGCACCAATGATTTAACCCAACTTTTGCTAGGAGCTGATCGCGACCAACCCGAACTCGCTGCCGCCTTTAATGAACGCCATCCAGCCGTGTTACGAGCGATCGCTCAACTGATTCAGCTGGCTCAAGCCGCCGGGATTCCCTGCTCTATTTGTGGTCAAGCGCCCGCCCAATCTCCGGAATTGATTGCTCACTTAGTTCGTTGGGGCATCAACTCGATCTCTGTCGATGCAGAGGCAGTTGAGCGCACTTATCACGCGATCGCCCGTGCAGAACACAAGGTCCTGTTAGCAGCAGCACGGCGACAACTTGACTTGGCTCCTTAAATAGGGTGACTAGGCCTAAGACTATAGTTTGATGACAGTATCCTAGACTACAAGCTAAAGTATTTTAACCAAAATTTAATCTCAGCTTAAAGTAGTCAATGTCTGAGCTGATTCTGCGATTTTTTATCGGGGGACTATTCGTCTCTGGGTTTGCTGTTATTAGCGATGTGCTACGACCTAAAAGCTTCGCTGGGCTATTTGGTGCGGCTCCTTCTGTGGCTTTAGCAACCTTAAGTATTGCCTTTGCCAACAATGGCATGACTTATGTACAGACAGCAGCGCAAGCCATGATCGCCGGAGCGATCGCCCTGTTCTTCTACAGTCTGTTGGTCACATGGCTGCTACTGAGTCAAAGAATTAAAGCTTGGGTGGCGGCTGTGGCAGCTTGGCTATTGTGGCTAACCGTTGCTTATGGGCTGTGGACAGTCAGCTTTACTTAGGATGACTGAGGAAAAGTATGGGCATCAAGATTGATCTTTCTAAGCTGAAACAAATGCGTTGGTCAGATTATGCCATCCGGTTTATATTTGGCGGGCTAGTTACTATGCTCACCGGAGTTTTGGCCTATCGCTATGGTCCCAGTATTGGCGGATTGTTTATGGCCTTTCCTGCCGTTTTACCTGCGAGCATCACTCTCATTGAAAAGCACGAAAACATAGATGCTGCTGGAGCCGATACCGCAGGTGCAGCTCTAGGCAGCATTGGTCTGGTTACCTTTGCGATCGCTGTTTGGTACTTTGTTGATCGCTGGTCAGCATGGATCGTTTTAATGGCTGCAACACTCATCTGGTTGGTCGTAGCAATTACTCTCTGGCTGGTGTCTACGGCCATTTCCAAATCGTTAAAACCTAAGACTGATCAGCGCTAAAAATTATTTAAAGTGATTGGCTGTAGGGGCGAGCGGCCGTTCGCCCCTACGAATATCTGTAGATAGAATTTAGAGAATTGGTATTATTTAACCAAATATAAAAAACTCCCTACTCGGCAAATGGTGCTAACTAGGGAGATCTTAGTAATTCATCTTATCCAACATTTCCTAGGTCCGGGAATTGTCTTAGCGAACCTCAGTTCCCTGATTCGGGCCACCAATCACTTCCACCGGAGCGCCTGGATCTTCGGGTTCGGCACCGGAGCTAGGATCAGAATCAGAGCGCTGACTGGTCATCCGATACCGCTCATCTAAGGGTGTATCTCCCTCGTCTGTGGTGGGTACGTGAGTTTGGGTGCCCGGATTATCTTCAGGATCAAAGCGATCGTTTTCTGGTCTGTTATCACGAGGATCAGTTGTCATATTTACACTCTCTTAAATAAAGACGTTATGCCACAAGATTAGTCCTTAGCTTTGCAGAGGTTTTCTATCATTGGGTATGAGTGCCCCTATGACTAATTCGAGAGGAAATCCGAACTAAAAATAATCTGTTTTGGTATAACTAATTACAATTCCGCTTCACGGTCAAGATTAGCGAGATTTACCCGAAATATAGCCAGTCTGCCGCAGAAAACGGCGTAATTCGGTAAAGTACTGTTGGCGATCGGGCCCTTTGTAAGCTTTTTGGACTTTTTGCCAGCCATCTTGTCCTTGGCCAAGCAAGTATTTATCAGCTAAGTAGGCAGCCAGCGCCCCTTTCCCATACTCCACACCATCATTCTGGCGTTCGACAAAGGTTTGCCACCAGAAATAGGCATCGTTATGAATGAGCTTGGGGTACTGGCGAGTTACATCCACCATTTTGCCTTGCCGATATTGCCAGATCTGGAGTGGGTAGCCAGAGGCAGCGTAGCTACCAAAAGCATAAGCAAAGGCATCATTGCGCCCGTTAAATTCTGGTACTCCGTTTTTGTCTAGGTCTTGCAACTGGTAACCACCATTGCCCCACTCAAAGCGATCGGCGCTGTATGTCTGGGTTTTGGGGTTGTAACGGTAGATCAGCGTGTAGGTGCAACAGTGCGCCCCACCTGTAAACAGATCGATCAACACTTCTGGCTCTTGGTTGCCATCTAAGTCGCGCACTTGAAAGGCGGCCTGAGCGTTTTCCTTGGCCCAATCTGTCCCTAGGGCCACTAGAGGCCAATTCCCTTCACTATCTGGCAAGGGTTGATCAAGCAGTGTTTTTCCACCACGGGTGATTTTTAGGCGTAGGTCATTAAACTGAGTCAATTCCGTGTTGGCTTTTTGGTAAGCAAGTTCTGCTTTCACGTTGCCTGCTTGAGCCGTTTTGCTGGTAGCCGTGGCGGGAGATGGCAGCAAGATAATGCTGAGCAGAGCTAACCAGACTAATCCTGGACCCACACCAGCATTGAGCAAGTTCTTCATCGTTTTAGTTTTGCCGCCTAATTTGAGTAATCTGCTAGAAGCAGGTAAAATTCTTCACCCTATAGGATTCCCAGGATTCCCAGCTATAGCAATGGACAGCAACTGCCAGCCTCTGCCAGCCTTAGGAGTTTTGTGCTTAGCCGGGAATATCGGGAATATAGAGATGGCGATCGCTCCCACAACTTCAATGACCGCAGATTCAATTCCGCATCTAAACCTATGCCGCAATCTGACTTCATTGCCTTGCCAGCCACCTCCTCACCACCCATCATCGGATTACTTCCTGCGGGCGGTCAGGCAACACGAATTTCACCGCTTCCGCTCAGCAAAGAGTTATACCCGATTGGGTTTCAAGCGGTAGCATCCGGAAGAAGTGTGCGGCCCAAAGTGGTGAGCCAATATTTACTAGAGCGGTTGCAACAAGCAGGAATTGCTCAGGCTTATTTCATTTTGCGGTCTGGTAAGTGGGACATTCCCGCTTATTTTGGTGATGGCTCAATACTACAGATGCACTTGGGCTACTTACTCATGGGGTTGCCCTATGGAGTGCCTTATACCCTGGACCAAGCTTATCCGTTTGTCCAAAACGCGATCGTGGCGCTGGGGTTTCCAGATATTCTGTTTTGGCCTGAAGATGCATTTACTCATTTATTGCGACGGCAGGCCCAAACGCAAGCTGATGTAGTTTTAGGCTTGTTTCCTACCGACCAACCCCAGAAGGCAGGCATGGTTGATTTTGACTCATCCGGGCAAGTGCATTTGATTATTGAGAAACCGAGCCAAACCACTTTGCAATATATGTGGGCGATCGCGGTCTGGAAGCCAACGTTCACTCAGTTTCTCCATGACTACCTCAAGGAAATCGAAGCAGCCAAGGCCCAAAATTTAGGAACCCAATCGCCCCAAGAACTCGCGATCGGCGACGTGATTCAAGCGGGAATTACAGCAGGGTTGCGAGTCGAAGCAGAGGTGTTTGAGGCAGGGGTATACCTCGACATTGGCACCCCCGAAAATCTGGTTAAAGCGGTGCAGGATTACGCCCGGTTAGATCCTGAGATTGGTTTAGCTCCGGAAGTTTGAACTAGCTGGACCCAGGATCAGCTTCAGAGGTCGATTCAAAGGTTCTACGATAGCGCTTCCGCAAAATCAGGCCCAACGTCACCTCCTTCATCAGCCAGTACAAGCCAGTAATAACGATGAATGTGACGAACATTACGAGGGCAGGCCGCTTAGCTACTAAATCATCTACGACTTTGTCTGCCACGGAGTCTAGGCGTGTGACTAAATCCCAACTGTTAAAACGCAAGAATCGCCCTAGGTAGATGCCGAGCGCACTCAACGCATGCAGAACCAATTCTGCCCAAAGCACATAGCGATGCCGTTGTCGTTGGTTCAGGTAGTGGCCCAAGTTGATCAGCGATAGGACATAAGCTTGAAAGCCCGCCAGAATAAACAACATATACTGCGGTACTAGGACGAGAGTGACAATCCACTCGGAAAATCCTTCGCGAATGTCGTAAATCAGATGAATGATGTCAGTCAGAACGTAGGGAGCGTTGGGTAGAAAGGCGACAAACACCAACAAACCCAACCACCAAAGAATGGAGGGTTGCCGACTTCTACGAAATAGCCAAACGCTCAATCCTAACGGGATAAGAGCTAGGAATAAGTTCCAAGCCATCCAATCACTGTTACGGTGTAAAACCTTGCCAGCAAACAGAATCCAGTTGAGCAGTTCTGCTTTCATAAGCATTCAATCAAGAACGAATCAGCAGCGATAACTTGCCCTGAAATGCACCATCAGGGGCGATCGCTTCTTCATACTAGCCGCAGGTTTTCACTCACCGTCAAGATAAAGCCTAAAATGGAAGTAGGTTTGCGTCATCCCACTCAGCTTCAGGGGCAAACGCTTTTAGAACCCGGTCCAAATTAAGCCGCATCGGATAAATTTCAGACATTGGGGAACTAAAAACCTAAAGTTTAACGTCAAGCAAGAAAGCTCCTGATAACGCTACGTAATCGGTGGATGAAGTACTAAGCAAATCCTACCTGTGGTGTCGGGGAGCGGTTGATTTCTAACTCCTAAAAAAATCCCTCAAAAATCGCCCAATTAACGGGTTGGATTCTTGAGGGATTTTCTTTAGAAAGCTTGAAGGGTAACTCTTGAGCAATGAAATACTAAAGCAGGCAGGCCAGCAAATCGAAGCATAGTTTAGGCGATCGCTGGCCTTGCAATCAATATCCAATCCCGGCGTTGCTGAAAGAGTAATGCTGGCTTTGGCACAATGAAGGTATGAAATGTCCTCAATGTCACTCCACTCACACAGCTAAAAACGGTCACCGTCGCGGCAGACAGTGCTATCAGTGCCAGCAGTGTGGTCGCCAATTTCTCGAGTCTTACCGTCCTTGGGCTTACTCCGATGACATCAAGCAACTGTGCATCAAAATGTATCTCAATGGCAT